>JASHVF010000284.1 GCA_030039615.1 Gammaproteobacteria bacterium
CCGACGTGCTGCTCGCCGAGCGGATAGGGATAGTCGGAGCCAAGCATCACCCGGTTCTCGCCCATGGTGCGCACCAGAAAGTCGAGGGCGTCGTGGCTGAACACCGCACCGTCGACCGAGAAACGGTCGAGGTAGGACGAGGGGGGATGCGGGCAGTCCTCGCGCACGATGTCGCGGTTACGCCAGGCATTGTCGACACGCCCGAGGAGATAGGGGAAGCTGCCGCCGCCGTGCGCGAAGCACAGCTTGAGCGACCTGGGTAGCCGCTCGAACGCACCGGAAAGAATCAGCCACAGGATCGACAGCTGCGTCTCGGCCGGCATGGACACCAGCCACGGCAGCTGGTACTTCGGCATGCGCTCCTGCGCCATCATGTCCCAGGGATGCACGAACACGGGTGCGCCTTCCTCGGCGCAATGCCTGAGGAAGGTGAGTATGCCCGCGTCGTTCATCTCCCGCGAGCCGACGTGATTGCCGATATGCACACCGACGTGCCCGTCGTCCATGGCGCGCGACAGCTCGCGGCAGGCGAGCTCGCTGTCCTGCAGCGGCACCTGGCACAGCGACTTGAGCCGCCGCGGCGCGTGCGCGCAGATCTCGAGCGCCGCGTCGTTGAAGATGCGGGCGCACTCGAGCGCCTGGGCTGCGGGACGCTGATAGGCGAACAGCAGCGGCGTGGCGCACATGATCTGCACCTCGACGCCGTCCCGGTCCATGTCCTCGAGGCGCAGCCGCGCGTCCCAGCAGGCCGCGCTCACCGGGCGGAACTCGCGCCCCCCGACCATCAGCATCGCCCCACCGCCCGGCCCGTGGCGCATCCACGGCCAGTCGGGGGTGCCGAAACGGGCGGCCAGATCCGGCCAGCTGCGCGGCAGGAAGTGCGAGTGGATGTCGATACTCACGGCTCGATCCTCCTTAGAGCGGCAGCTGGGACGCGCCGCGGCCGCGAAAGGCGAGTGCCTTGATCTCGATGAGCAGGTGCGGGTGCGGGAGCTCTGCCACCGCCACGGTGGTACGTGCCGGTCCCTGGAAGCCGAAGAACTCGCTGTACACCTCGTTGTAGCCCTTGAAGTCCTCCATGCTCACGAGGAACGTGCTCACCTCGACCACGTCCTCGAGGCTGGCGCCGGCGGCGAGCAGAATGTCGCGGATGTTCTCGATGACGGCGCGCGTCTGAACGCGGATGTCGAGCACCGCAGTGCCGTCCGGCCCGGGCTCGGCGCCGGCGATCGAGTCGTCCGGGCGGCGTGCGCTGGTGCCGGAGACGAAGATGAAGTCGCCGGCGCGGCGGAAGTGCGGGAAGGTGCCGCGCGGGCGCGCCTTGCCGGCGACCACGCCGCTGCCGCTCACAGCTTCACGCAGATGTTCATGGGCTCCGAGAAGAAGGCGAGCGAATGCATGCCGCCCTCGCGGCCGATCCCCGAGAGCTTGGCGCCGCCGAACGGCGTACGCAGGTCGCGCAGGTACCAGTCGTTCACCCAGGTGAGGCCGACGTCCATCGCGCGCGCGACGCGGTGCGCGCGCTGCAGGTTGCTGGTCCACACCGCGGCGCACAGTCCATAGCGCGTGTCGTTGGCCTCACTCACCGCCTGCTCCTCGGAATCGAAGGGCGCGATGTGGCAGATGGGGCCGAAGATCTCCTCGCGCACGCAGCGCGCCTGCTCGGAGAGGCCCGTGACGATCGTCGGCTCGATGAAGGCGCCGGCGTCACGCTCGTCGCCGAGTCGCGGCACGCCCCCGCCGCACACGATCGTGCCGCCTTCCTCGCGCGCCAGTCGGTAATAGGAGAGCACCTTGTCGCGGTGCGCGCGCGAGATGAGCGGGCCGATATCGGCGCCCTCGTAGGGTCCGCCGATCCGCATGGCGCGCGCACGCGCGGCCAGCGTCTCGACGAAGCGCTCGAAGATCGGACGCTCGACGTACACGCGCTCCGAGCACAGACACACCTGGCCGCAGTTGGAGAATACCGAGCGCATGCTGCCGGCGATGGCGGCGTCGAAGTCGGCATCCGCGAACACGATGGCGGCGTTCTTGCCGCCGAGCTCGAACGACAGCGCTTTGACGGTCGCGGCGGCGCTGCGCATGATCGCAGCTCCCGTGCCGGTCTCGCCGGTGAAGGCGATGGCGCTCACGTCCGGGTGGCTCACCAGCGCCTCGCCGGTCGAGGCGGGCCCGAAGCCGTTGACGAGATTGAACACCCCGGGCGGGATGCCCACCTCGTGCATCACCTGCGCCAGCAGCAGCGCCGACGACGGCGTCTCCTCGGAAGGCTTGGCGACCACCGTATTGCCGCACACCAGCGCCGGGGCGACCTTCCAGGTGAGCAGCAGGAACGGGAAGTTCCACGGCGCAATCGCCGCGACCACGCCCACCGGCTTGTGCACCGTGTAGTTGAGCGCGCCGCGCCCGTCCGGGGTGGCCATCTCGTAGCATTCCGAGGCGCGCGCCAGCGCGAGATCCGCGTAGGCGCGAAAATTGGCGGCGCCGCGCGGGATGTCGAGCGCCTTGGCCTGCGCCAGCATCTTGCCGGAGTCGGCGATCTCGGCGGCCAGGAACTCCTCGAAGCGCTGCTCGATGCGGTCCGCCACCTTGCGCAGCAGCGCGCAGCGCTCCTGCACCGTGAGCCGCGCCCACGGCCCGCGCAGCGCCGCGCGGGCCGCCTGCACGGCGCGATCCACCAGCGCCGCGTCGGCCTCGCCGACGGTCGCGATCACCCGGCCGTTCGCCGGGTTGGTGTTGGGGAAGCTCTGGCTCGGGCGGACGAAATCGCCGCCGACATAACAGGGCAGCTGCTGGCCCGCGAAGGGGTATTCCGCCGGAGTGCTGTTCGCCATGTGAACGCGGATTCTAGTCCGGCGGCACTATCGATGAATAATTGTTTTTTTAACCTCTGGTATGCAATTAATCTATAGCGGTCGGCGCCTCACTTTCCGAGCAGCACGCGCCGGCGCGCCAGGCTCTCCGCGCTCCAGACCTCGGCGCTCTTGTAGTACTGCGGCACCGCGCGCGCCCCCGCCGGGATCACCACCCAGGGCTGCTTCGACTCGGTGAAGATATGGATGTCAGGCGGGCAGGCATCGGGATCGTCGAGCGTACCGACGCGCACGAAGCGCAGCGCCTCGCCCGCGCCCGCGTAGTTGCTCCACAGCGCGATGCGGCACACCGGGCAGCGGGAGATGCTCTGGCCCTTGCCGCTTGCGCTCGGGGTCGCGATCACCTCCGGGGTGCCCTGCAGCAGCACCACGCGGTCCGCCTCCATCAACGCGTTGAGCGCAAAGGCCGCGCCGCTCTCGCGCTGGCACCAGCGGCAGTGGCAGCAATGCACGATGAGCGGCCGGCTGCGCAGCTCGTAGCGCACGGCGCGGCAATCGCAGCCGCCGCCGGCAAAGCTCATTGGCTCGCGCTCGAGCCCTTGAGACAGTTGCTCATGTAGGTCTTGCGGTCGTCGCCCTTCAGTCCCTTGGAGGTCGCGTCCGCATTGCAGGTCTTCATCTTTTCCTGCTGACTGTTGGCGGGCTTGGCGGCGGCGGCCGGCTTGGCCGACAGGCAGTCCTTCATGTAGGACTTGCGGTCGTCACCCTTCAGTCCCTTGGAGGTCGCATCCGCGTTGCAGCTCTTCATCTTGTCCTGCTGGCTGTTGGTGCCGGCAGCCGGCGCCGCGCTGCCCGCGGCCGCCTGCGCAAACACCGCGGAACCCGACAGCAGCGCCAGCGCGACACTCACCGCCACGAACCAGGTGATATGTCTCATGTCCCCCTCCCCTCGGATGCTCACGGATCTGTGACCGAGCTATGGTACACCTTGGCGCCGCTACTCCAGGTCCGGGTAGGGTCCCTTGCCGCCCTCGGCAATGAAGCGGTCGATGCGCGCCGTCAGCACCGGCAGCGGCACCGAGCCGAGCTCGAGCAGCGCGTCGTGGAATGCACGGATGTTGAAGTGCTCGCCGAGCGCCCGCTCGGCGCGCGCGCGGCCTTCGAGGATGGTGCGCTCGCCGAGGTAATACGACAGTGCCTGGGCGGGCCAGGCGATGTAACGGTCCACCTCCGTACCGATCTCGCGCTCCGGGAGCGCGGTGTACTCGCGCATGTAGTCGAGCGCCTGCTCGCGCGTCCAGCCCTGCGCGTGCACGCCGGTATCCACCACCAGCCGCACGGCGCGCCAGATCTGATAGCCGAGCATGCCGAAGCGGTCGTAGGGCGTCTCGTACATGCCCATCTCGTCGCCGAGCCGCTCGCAGTAGAGCGCCCATCCCTCGCCGTAGGCGGAGATGTAGCTCAGGCGCCGGAACTCGGGCTGACCCTTCTGCTCCATGGCGATCGGGATCTGGAACGCATGCCCCGGAGCCGACTCGTGCAGCGTGAGGGCGGTGAGGTTGTAGAGCGGGCGGCTCGGCAGGTCGTAGGTGTTGAGCAGATAAACGCCCGGGCCGCCGCGCCCGGCGGTGTAGAACGGCGCCAGATCGTCCGGCACCGGCTTGATGGTGAAGCGCGCCCTTGGCAGGTAGCCGAAGTAAGTCGCCGCCTTGCCGTCGAACACCTTGGCGATCCAGGCGGCGCGCATCAGCAGCTCCTGCGGGGTCTGCGCGTAGAAGCGCGCATCGGTGCGCAGCAGGTGCAGGAACGCCGCGAAGTCGCCCGTGAACCCCGTGGCGCGCATCTGCTCAAGCATGGCCTCGTGCAGCCGTGCCACCTCGGAGAGGCCGAGCTTGTGAATCTCCTCCGGGTCCATGTCGAGCGTGGTGTATTCGCGGATCTTGGCGCGGTAGTAGCTCTTGCCGTCCGGCAGTGCCTCGGCCGCGAGCGTGGTACGCGTGCCCGGCAGATACTCATCGCGCATGAAGGCGAGCAGCTTCACGTACGCCGGCTGCACCACGTCGCGGATGACGCTCACGGCCTCGGTGCGCAGCGCCGCCTGCTGCGCCGGCGCGATCCCCGGCATGTCCCTGAACGGGGTGTAGAACAGGCCCGCCTCCGGCGTCGCGTTGCTCACGGCCGTGATCGAGGCGTCGCGCCCCTGCAGCGTCACCCGCGGCGGCGTGAAGCCGCGGCGCAGGCCGGCGCGCATCTCGTTCATCTGCTCGTCGAAGTAGCGCGGGATGTCGCGCATCTGCGCGATCCAGTGCTGATAGTCGATGAGCGTGCGAAACGGCCGCCGCGCCGTGTAGCCGAGGTCGGTCCAGAAGGTCGAGTCGGAGTTGACCGGCATCTCGAAGTCGCGGAAACGCTGTGCATCGATCAGCACCTCGAGCTGCGCCCGGTAGATGTCGTAGTTGACCTGGCTCGCCGGTGAGAGACTGTCGCGCGGGATAGCCGAAACCTTGCGCAGCGTCTCCTCCCAGTAGGCGCGCCGCTGCTCCTCGCTGGCCGCATCGACCTTCGGCAGCCGATCGGCGATCGGCTCGGTGCTGTCCTCGCCGCCCGGCATCTGCTCCTTGCGCCAGCGCCATTCGGCCGCGTAGATCGCGCGGAAGCGCTCATCCGCCGCGTGTTGGCGTGACTCGCGGGAGCAGCCGGCCGCGAGCGCAGCGCCGAGCACCAGCAGAGCCAAGCCCGCCGCGTAAGGCCGTGGGTCGCGCATCTTCCATTCCTTTCGCCTGCCTCGGGGGTGCGACAGCATACTGCAACCGTTGCGCTGCGCCCGTATCGCGCGGTACAAGGAAGCGGATGTGGAAATCGATACTCGCCGTGAGCATCGGGGCGAGCCTCGGCGCGCTGCTGCGCTGGTGGCTCGGCATGCGGCTCAACCCACATTTTGCGCCGATCCCTCCGGGCACGCTCGCCGCCAACCTCATCGGCGGCTACGTGGTCGGAGTGGCGGTGGCTTTCTTCGCCACTTACACCGCACTCGCGCCCGAGTGGCGGCTGTTCATCATCACCGGCTTCTGCGGCGGGCTCACCACCTTCTCGACCTTTTCCGCGGAGGTGGTCACGTTGCTGCAGGACGGGCGCGCCAGCTGGGCGCTCGCGGCCATGGCGACGCATCTGGGCGGCTCGCTCCTCATGACACTCGCAGGCATCGGCACGGTCGTCTGGCTGCGCGGCTGAGGCTGCCGGCGCGCGGCGCGCTGTTACTTGCGCTCGAGCGTGTGCAGCGGCACGGTGGCGGAAGGCGCGCGCACCGGCCGATCGGGCTCGGGCGCTGCGAGCGGCCTCACCTCGCGCAGCTCCGCCAGGCAGCGTGCCGCCAGCTCCTGGTACTCGCGCGTACCGGTCGCCTTCCAGGCGAGCTCCTCGGCGCTCAGCTCGCGCACGATGCGCGCCGGCACGCCGGTGACCAGCGTGCGCGGCGGCACCACAAATCCGGCGCGCACGAAGCTCGCGGCGCCGACGAACGCCTCCTCGCTCACGACCACGCCGTCCATGACGACCGCATGGATGCCGATGAGCGCCCCGCGCCGCACGCTGCAGCCATGCAGCACCGCGCCGTGTCCGACGTGGCTCTCCGGCTCGAGCAGCACGTCCTGGCCCGGAAAGCTGTGCAGCACGCAGTTGTCCTGCACGTTGCAGCCGGCGCTCAGGACTATGCGGCCGAAGTCCCCGCGCAGCGAAGCTCCGGGCGCCACGTAGCAGCGCGGCCCGACCGTCACGTCGCCGATCAGCACGGCGAGCGGGTGCACGAAGGCCTGTCGGTCGACGACCGGCGTGAATCCCTCGAAGGCATAACAGGGCATGGCCCTAGCCGCGCCCCTTGCCGAGCAGCGCCTGCACCCGCGCGCGAAACTCCGCGGATTTGAGGCGCGCCGAGAACTCGCGTACCTCGGCGTCGATGCGCGCCAGCAGCTCCGTGGGATCGCCGCGCAGCAGCCGTTTGGTGGCAGTGAGCGCGCCGGCCGGTTGCTGCGCGAGGCGCTGCGCCAGCGCGCGCGCCTCCTCCAGGAGCTTGCCCTCCTCGACCACGCGGTTCACGAGCCCGAGGCGCTCGGCCGCCACGGCATCGAGCGGCTGGCCGAGGAGCAGCAGCTCCGCCGCGCGCTGCTGGCCGACGAGCCGCGGCACGAGCAGCGAGCTGCCCGCCTCTGGTACCAGCCCGAGCGTGACGAACGGCATGGTAAGGACCGTGCGCTCCGCCGCTACCACCAGGTCGCAGTGCAGCAGCATCGTCACGCCGATGCCGACGGTCTGCCCGTGGACGGCGGCGATCAGCGGCTTGCCGAAGGTCGCGAGGGCGCGCAGCACCTCGATCACCGGGTGGGTGCCGCTGAACTCCGGGCCGGTGAGGAAGTCGTTGAGGTCGTTGCCGGCGGTGAAGCTCGCGCCCGCGCCCGAGAGCAGCACGACGCGCACCGCCTCGTCATCGAGCGCCGCTTGCAGGTGAGCAGCCAGCGCCTGGTACATCGCGAAGGTGATCGCGTTGCGCTTCTCGGGGCGGTTGAAGCGCAGCTCGCACACCCCCTCGGCGCAGGACCTGAGAATGTGCTCGCTCAAGTGCGGCTCTCCTCAGTGCGGCGCTTCCTGGCCGCGAAAGTCGACATCGCTGTCGGCGGCGAGCCATACGAGCGCCGCCCAGGCCGCGACGTTCTGATCGAGCTGCTCGCGGTCGACCTTATCGAGCGTGTCATCCGCGGTGTGGTGGACGTCGAAGTAGTGCGTGCCATCCTGCAGCAGCGCGAACGGCGGCACCCCCGCCTCGTTCGTCGGACGCACGTCGGTGCCGGACTGACGCGCCGGCTCGGCCGCGGCCAGCACCCCGATCGGCTGCAGTACGCGCATCGCCGTCGTCGCGAACTCGCTCTTGACCACCGCCGCGGGCAGCTCGAGTGAGTACACCCGATCGGTGCCGAAGTCGCTCTCGGCGGCGAGCACGTGGTGCGCGAGCTCCGCCTTGTGGCTGTCCGCGTAGGCATGACCGCCGAAGGCGCCGAAGGGCGCGACCGGCTGCGCCACCTCCTCGGAGCCGAACAGCACCACGCGCACGGTGCGCCGCGGCCCACGTTGCGGCAGATCCAGGATGAGTTTTGCCGCCGCCGTAACGATCGCCGTACCGGTGCCGTCGTCGACGGCTCCGGTTCCCTGATCCCAGCTGTCGAGGTGCGCCCCGAGCAGCACGACCTGCTCCGGGTGCACGCGGCCCGGCACGTCCGCGATCACGTTCTGCGAATGCGCGTCCGGTACGTAGGAGGCGCTCGAATAGAGGTGGATGCGCACCTTGCCACCGAGCGCCGCCAGGCGCTCGATCTGGTCGGCATCGGGTGCCGCGAGCGCAAACGCCGGCACCGGCACGCGCCCGTCGACGTATGCGGTGGTACCGGTATGGGCTATGCGGTTGCTGTCGGTGCCGACCGAGCGCAGCACGAAGGCGATCGCGCCGCGCTTGGCGGCCTCCGCCGGGCCATCGACGCGCGCCTCGACCGCCGCCCCGTAGCCCGCGCCGTCCTGCATGCGCACCATGCGCGCGGCCACGAAGGCGATCTTGCCGTCGAGCGATCCGGCCGGCGCGGCCTTGAGATCCGCCAGCGTCGGAAAGATCACGACCTCGCCCTCGAGTCCGGTAGGCGGGGTCGGCGGCGACTCGCCGAGGGCTGCGACCACGAGCGGCTGGGGAACGGGCGCGACGATCTGCGCCGATTCGACGCCGCGCACCCACGCGGTGATCGGGAAGCTCTCGATGTGCACGTTGGCGAAGCCGAGCGCCTTGAGCCGCTCGGCGGCCCACTCGGCCGCGCGGTGCTCGTTGTCCGAGCCCGCCGGGCGCGGCCCGAAACGTGTGGTGAGCTCGCTCACCCAGTCCCAGGCGAGGTTCTCGCCCGCCAGAGCCTCATCGCGCAGCTGCGCGGCGGTCTGCTCATCGGTCGGTTCGCTCGCCGCTGGGGCGGGCCGCGCGGCAGCGGCGACCGAGGCGAACAACAGCAGCGACAGCGCCATGGCCGCCCGGATGCAGGAGGTGTCGAGCATGCAAGCCCCGCGAGGGTGAGGAAAGGCGCGCCATTCTAGTCTATTGGCAAAATCGCCAAGGCGATTTTGCAGACATCAGCTTCGCGCGGGGACTTTGGCGCCCTGCGCAGCAGTGCTATTTCGGCAGCTGCGCGAGCGGCGCGGGACGTGCCAGATAGAACCCCTGCGCGAAGTCCACGCCGATGCGCTTGAGCTCCTCCAGCACCGCCGCCGTCTCGACGCATTCGGCCACGGTGGCGATGCCGAGCGCGCGTCCCACGCGCCCGATGGCCTCGACCATGCTGCGGTTGACGGCATCCTGCGCCACGTGGCTGACGAACTGGCCGTCGATCTTGAGGAAGTCGACCGGGAGGGTCTTCAGGTATACGAACGAGGAGACTCCGGTGCCGAAGTCATCGAGGGAGAACTTGCAGCCGCGCGTCTTCAGCTCACTCATCAGGAAGCGGGCGTTGGAGAGACTGGTGACGGCCGCCGTCTCGGTGATCTCGAAGCACAACGCGCCCGCGATGCCCGGATCCGTCACGCTCTGCAGCATGAAGTCGACGAACGACTGGTCGTTGAGCGAGGTGCCCGAGAGATTGACGGCGAGCAGCGGCAGCGGCTGGCCGCCGCGCTGGCGTGCCTTGAGCAGCTCGAGGGCGTGCCGCACGACCCAGCGGTCGATCACCGGCATGACGTTGTAGCGCTCGGCCGCCGGGATGAACTCCGACGGCGGCACCAGGGCGCCGCGGTCGTCGCGCAGCCGCACGGTGAGCTCGTGGAAGGCCGGCCCGGCTGCGGGCGCGCTCGCGAGCGGCACGATCGGCTGGAAAAAGAGCTCGAAGCGATTGTCCTCGGCGGCGCGCGTGACGCGCGACACCCACTGCATCTCGCGGTGGCGGTTGTCGACGCCGTCGGCCTCGTAGACATGGATGCGGTTGCGGCCGGCGTCCTTGGCGGCGTAGCAGGCGATGTCGGCGGCGCTCATGACGCTGGTGACGTTCTCGGTCTCGGCGCGGATCTGCACGATGCCGATGCTCGCGCCGACCGACAGCGTGCTCGAGCCCCATACGAAGCGGAAATCGCGGATCGCCTGGCGGATGCCTTCGGCGATGCGGCTCGCCTGCTCGATGGTACAGCCCTCGAGCAGCACGCCGAACTCATCGCCCCCGAGCCGCGCGATCGTGTCGGTGGCGCGTACCCGCGTCTGCAGCAGCCCGGTCACGTCGCGCAACAGCCGGTCGCCCGCCTGGTGGCCGCAGGTGTCGTTGACGACCTTGAACTGATCGAGATCGATGTAGAGCAGCGCGTAGGCGCCCTCGCCGCGCTGCGCCGACAGCAGCGCCGCGTGCAGCCGGTTGTCGAACTCGCGGCGGTTGATGAGGCCGGTGAGCGCGTCGTGGCTCGCCTGGTAGGCGAGCGCGCGCTTCAGGCGTCGCTCCCGGGTGACGTCGTGGAATACCACCACGGCGCCGATCACCCTGCCGGCGCGGTCCGAGATCGGCGCCGCGGACTCCTGGATCGCCACCTCGGTACCGGCGCGCGTGATCAGCACCGTGTGGTCGTTGGCGGCGCCGCTGCCGCCGCGCCCGAGGGCGCCGGCGAGTGAATTGGCGATCGGCTCGCGGGTCAGTTCGTTGACGAGCTTCAGCACCGCCCCGAGCGGCTGGCCGCGCGCCTCGGTCAGGCTCCAGGCGGTGAGAGTCTCGGCGACCGGGTTCAGGTACTCGATGCGTCCTTCCGCGTCGGTGGCGATGACCGCGTCGCCGATCGACTGCAGCGTCACCTGGGCGCGCTCCTTCTCGGCGAGCACCGCCTGCTCGGCGCGCTTGCGCGCGGTGATATCGACCACGGTGCCTTCGTAGCCGACGATCAGGCCGGAAGAATCGCGCATGGGACGCGAGTTCTCGAGGATCACCAGCTGCTGCCCGTCGCGGCGGCGCATGAGGAATTCCGCATCGCGCATGCCACCCTCGGCCTCCATGCGCCGCGCGAACAGGGCGCGGTCGGCCGGGTCCCAATAGAGCGCCGCGGCGCTCGGCAGCGCATAGAGCTCCTCGGCACTGGCGAAGCCCATCATCGCGACGAACGCCGGATTGACCGACAGCAGCCGCCCGTCGCGGCTGCTCTGGTAAACGCCCTCGGCGATGCTCTCGAAGAGTCCGCGGAACTTCGCTTCGCTGCCGCGCAGCGCCTCTTCGGCGAGCCGCCGTCCGATGGCGATGCCGGCAAGCTGCGCCGCGCGCGCCATGAGCTGCGTGTCCGCGGGCGCCGGCAGACCGGGCTCCGCGCGGTAGACGCCGAGCGATCCGAGCATGGTGCCGGCGGCGGCCTTGATGGGGGTCGACCAGGCGGCGCGCAGACCCGCCGCGAGCGCGATCTCACGCTGCTCGAGCCAGAACGGGTCCTTGGAGACATCCGCGACCAGCACCGGGCGCCCGAGATACACCGCCGCGGCGCACGAGCCGTTGCGGATGTCGATGGCGGCGCGCTCGAGCGCGGCGCGCAGCGGCTCGGGCAGCTGCGGCGCAACCATGTGGGCGAACGTCGATCCGCCCTCGGCGAGCACGCTCACCGAGCAGACCGTGCCGACGCCCACCGATTCGACCAGGCTGGTGATGGAGGCGAGCACCTGGGGAAGGGGCGCGGCGCGCGTCACGAGCTCGAACACTTCGCGCTCGGCGGCCGCGACGCGCTCGCCGCGCTTGCGCTCGGAGATGTCAGCGATGCTGCCGCGTATCAGACGCTTCGCTCCGCTCGGCAGGCGCAGCAGGCGCACCTCGCAGGCGATCTCGCGGCCGGCGGCATTCCTGTGCGTCCACTCGAACACCGGCGACCCGCCCTCGAGCGCCTGCTGCACGTAGGCGCGGGCGCGCTCGGCGGACGGCGAGCCGTCGGGCTGCAGTGCGGGACTCAGCTCGACCGGGCCGAGCTCGAGGAGCCGCGCGCGCTCCAGGCCGAAGAGCTTCTGGCCGGGAAGATTCGCATCGACGAAGCGCCCGCTGTCGACGTCGAGCACCACGATCGCTTCGGGCGCATGATCGACCAGCAGCCGGTAGCGTGCCTCGCTCTCGCGCACCGCCTGCTCGGACTCGCGCCGCTCGGTCACATCGCGCAGGCACAGCACGAACATCTCGCGCCGCGAGAGCGGCGCCTTGCTGACGGCGATCTCGGCCGGGAAGGTCTCGCCGTCCTTGCGCCGCGCCCACAGCTCGCGGGCCCGCAAGTCGAGTCCGGTGTCGCCGGTGCTCGCGGCATAACGCTGCAGCGCCTCGGGGATGGTCTCGCCGCTGGCGAGCTTCGGCAGCAGCAGCTCGATGCGCTGGCCGATCACCTCGGCCTCGGCGTAACCGAACACGCGCTCGCCGGTCGGGTTGAAGGTGCGGATTACGCCGTCCTCATCGAGCGCCAGCACGACGTCCTTGATGTGATCGAGGATGACCTGCAGGTGCTCGGAGCTCTGCTCGCGCGCTTCGTGGGCGAGCGCGCGGGCCTCATCCGCCATGAGCCGCATCGACTCGACGATGCCGCGCCGCTCGCGCTCGGCCGCGTGATAGTGGTCGTTGATCAGCTTCAGCAGCATCCCGAGATCGGGCGTGGCGCTGCCGGTACGCAGCTGCAGCTCCTTGAGGTGCGCGCGCAGCGCCGGGTGCCAGTCCTTGGCGTCGTCCGGACGCGGGTCGGCCCGTACGAGTGTCGTGGTTTGCCCCGGGATCAGTTCCTGAGGCTCAGCGAGTGCCCTGCTGCTCCGATTGCTTGACATAATGAAGCCGTCTAAGCCCGATTCAAATGATACGGGCCGTCCTACGAGCGGCCCGTGAAGCCCCTCGCGGTTCCTGCCAGTCCTTCGAGGATTTTATTGCGCCGCAGCAGCGGGTGCCGCTTTTCGGGCGGCCGGGGCGGGCGTGGGGGCGGTGCCCACATCGACCAGTCCGCTCCCGACGATGATCGGCATCGAGTAGACCGGCGTCCACGACTCCGCACCCGTCTTCACGGTGAAGCTCGCGGTCAGGGTGAAGATGCCCTCGCGCTTCGCCACCACCTTCAGGGCGTGGTGGATCGGGGAGCCAAAGACCACCTTGTCGACTGGCTCGATCGTGCCGCCGTCGACGATGTCGAGCCCGTCATCTCCCTGGATGCTCCCGGAGATTCGATCGATGTTGTCCCCGGCCGGCACGATGACGACGTCGACGTTCGCCGTATCGCCGACCTCGGGGTGTGCGGCGAGCTCGAATTTGAGCTGCAGGAGCGATGCACCGGCCTTGCCCGTCACCACGGCCGCGACCAGGTAGGGCGACAGCGCCTCGGCGGGACTCGCGGGCCTGATCGCGCCCGCCACCTTGGCCTTGGCTGCCGCCGGGGTGCTCTTGGAGCCGCAGCCCGCGGCCGCGAGGGCAACTACGACCGCCAGGGCGAGGCTTACAGTTGAGGCTCGCATGCGCTGCGCACGTTACCTCAGGCGCAGGACGCGCGCACGTTCCGGGTCGGCATTTCGTTGACTGGCTCTCTATCAGGGACGTGCCTGCAGCAGCGGTGGATCCTCGATCGCCTCGATCTGCTCGAGCAGGTCCTGGAGGTATCTCTCCCAGTAGCGCGGCTCGCCGATCCACGGAAAGGCGCGTGGAAATGCCGGATCATTCCAGCGGTGCGCCACCCAGGCCGCATGATGCAGCATGCGCAGCGCGCGCAGCGGCTCGATCAGCACGAGCTCGCGCAGGTCGAGGTCCGCGAACTGGCTGTAGCCCTCCAGCAGCTCGCCCCACTGGCGCTGCTGCTCCCTCGCCGGACCCGAAAGCATCATCCACAGGTCCTGGATGCGCGGACCCATGGCGCAGTCGTCGAGATCGACGAACGCCGGCCCATGCTCGTTCCAGAGGAGATTTCCCAGATGGCAGTCGCCGTGCAGGCGGATCGCGGCGACCTCGCCCGCGCCCGCGAAGGTCGTCGTCACGCGCTCGAGCAGCGCGCCGCTCACGGCCGAGTAGCGCTCGTGCAGCGCCTCGGGCAGCAGCTCACTGCCGAGCACCTGCGCGCGCGCCTCCCAGCCGAAGCGCTCGATGCCGATGCGCGGACGCACGAGAAAGGGCCGCCGCGCGCCGACCTGATGCACCCGCGCCAGGGTACGGCCGAGGAGCTGTCGCGCCTCCGGTGCATCGAGCTCCGGCGCGCGTCCGCGCAGCCACGGGAAGCAGGCAAAGCGAAACTCGCGGTATCTCACCAGGGTCTCGCCGCCGAGCGTCAGTGGGGCTGCTACCGGCAACTCCGCGGCAGCCAGCTCGGCGGTGAACGCGTGCTCCTCGGCGATCTGCGCATCGCTCCAGCGCGCCGGACGATAGAACTTGAGCACCAGCGTGCCGCCGGCGCCATGCAGCTGATAGACGCGGTTCTCATAGCTGTTGAGAGCAAAGAGCCTGCCGTCCGGGTCAAGGCCCACGGCGGCCGCCGCGTCCAGCACCACCTCGGGCGTGAGTCCGCTGAAGGGCTGCGGGTCGCTGGCGGCGCTTTTGCGTATCATCGGAGGCCCATGAATGGCGGCAGCATATTGGTGACGGGCGGCGCAGGCTACATCGGCAGCCATGTCGTGCTGCAGCTGCGCGCGCAGGGCGCGCGGGTCGTGGTGCTGGACGACCTGTCGCGCGGATTCCGCCGGGCAGTGCTCGACACGCCGCTCATCGTCGGCCGGGTCGG
>JASHVF010000285.1 GCA_030039615.1 Gammaproteobacteria bacterium
GATCCGCGGTCTCGCGGGCCAGGTCGGTCGCGGAGCCGACGGCGATGCCGACATCCGCGGATGCCAGCCCCGGGGCATCGTTGAGGCCATCGCCGACCATCGCCACGGCGCCCTGGCGTGGCCTGAATCGATCGAGGGCCGCCCGTTTGGCGTCCGGTGCGAGCTCGGCCTGCCACTCGTCCACCCCGATCGCAGCCGCGATGCGCGCTGCTGCGCCCGCGTGATCGCCGGTCAGCAGCATCACCCGGATCCCGAGACCCCGCAGCGCCTCGAGGGTCGCCCGCGCCTCGGGCAGCGGCGTATCGTCAAAGGACAGGAGCGCGCGCGCCCGCCCGGCGCCGGCCCTCTCGCTCCAGCCGACGAACACCACCGAATAGCCGCTCGTCGCCATCGCATCGGCGCGCTCGAGGAGCGCGGGCGGCAGCTGCCAGCCGAGCTCCTGCATCAGCGCCGCATTGCCGGCCGCGACCACCTCGCCAGCGACGCACCCGCGCAGGCCCCGACCGGGCACGACCCGCACATCCTCGGTGGCGATCGGATCGAGGCCGCGCTCCTGCGCCGCGAGCGCGATGGCGCGCGCCAAGCCATGCTCGGAATGACGCTCGAGGCCCGCGAGTCGCGCCAGTACCTCATTCTCCCCCACCCCGTCGCTCGCCACGTCGACGAGCTGCGGCGAGCCCGAAGTCAAGGTGCCGGTCTTGTCGAAGGCGATGAGGCGCGTCGCGGCCAGTGCCTCGAGCGCGCCGGGGCTTCGGACCAGGCAGCCGTGCTGCGCCAGTTGCCCGATGCCGAGCGAGTGCGCCATAGGCGCCGCCAGTCCGACCGCACACGGACAGGCCACCACCAGCACCGAGAGAGCCACCAGCATCGCCTGATCGAACGGCAGCCGCTGCGCCCACCAGGCGAGCGTCAGGCCGGCAAGCGCCAGCACCAGCGGCACGAAGGCGCCGACCACGCGGTCGGCGATCCGCTGCGTGCGGCTCGACTGCCGCAGCGCCTCCCGAACCGAGCGGCAGATCTGCGCCCAGCGGCTCTCACCGCCCGAGCCGCTCGCGCGGATCAACAGCGGCCCGTCGAGATTGATGCTGCCCGCGAGCACCGCCGCGCCGACCGTCTTGGCGATCTGCCGGCTCTCGCCGCTGATCACCGCATCATCGGTATGCGAGCAACCCTCGACGATCACACCGTCGACCGGGATGCGCTCGCCGGGCTTCACCCGGATCAGCATCCCGGCCCGCACTTCCCGCACCGAGCGGCGATGCTCTTGCGCGCCTTCGACGACCGTGGCCGATTCCCTTTCCGCAGCCACCAGCGGAGCGAGATCGCGCGAGGCCCGCGCGCGCCCGGCCGCCTCGAGATAGCGGCCGAGGGTAAAGAGCATGAGCACCATCGTGGCGGTATCGAAATAGAGGTGCCCACCCAGGCGGAACACGGCGAGCGTGGAGTAGCTGTAGGCAGCTGCCGAGCCGAGCACGATGAGTGCCGAGGCGCCGAGCCGCCCCTGGCGCAGCTGCGACCAGGTCTCGCGCAGGAATGGCTCCCCCAGCACCAGCACCGCCGGCGTCGCGAGCCCGAAGAGCAGCAGCTGAATGGTGGGCAGCACTCCCCGATCGGCGCCGGTGAACGCCCCCGAATACACCAGCAGACTGAACAGCATGATGTTCATGGACAGAAAGCCGCCCGCGCCGAACCGCACCAGGAGCCACGCCGCCTCGGACGCCTCACCGCTGCCGCTCTTCACCTGGTGGGCGATGCAGCAGCCGTAGCAGCAGAACTGACAGCTCTCGCCGTTCACCACGCGCACGAATCCGCGCGGGCCGAGCGGCAGCAGACAGTGGCGGCACAGCGCCTCGGGAGCTGCGCTCATGCGAAATGCCAGATGTGGTGCAGGCCGTGCGCCGTCATCGGTACGAGGCCGCGGCCGAGCGTGACGAGCCCCAGCGCCAGGATGAAGCTGCCCGCGAGCCGCACGCCGTGCTGCCGCCAGCCCGGGGCAAGCAAGCGGCCGAGCCCCCCCATGAGGAGCATGGTGGGGAAGGTCCCGAGGCCGAACGCCGCCATGGTGAGACAGCCCGACAGCACGTCGAGCGTGCTCGCGGACTGGGCGACCATCGCATAGACAAGCGGACAGGGCAGAAAGCCGTTGACCACGCCGAAGGCGAGCGGTGCGGCGTAGCCACGCGTGCCGAGGAGGCTGCGCAGCGCCGCCGCGAGCGTCGAGCCGCCGAATCCGCTCGTCACGCGGCGCCCGCGAAAGCCGAAGAACTGCAGCGCCATGACGATCATCAGGAGCCCCGCGATCACCGCGAGACCCCGCTGCACGGCCTCGAGCGATGCGCCAAGGAGCGGCGTACCCGGCCGCAATCGCGTGCCGAGGCAGGTGTAGATCGCCCAGCCCAGGCCGCCGGCGAGCCCGCCGAGGAAGCAGTAAGTGGTCAAGCGGCCGGTGTTATAGAGCGCGTGCCGGAGCGCCGTGGCGCTGCGCCCGCGCGGATCGCCTCCGAGCGCACAGGCAAAGCCGCCGCACATGCCGATGCAATGAAAGCTGCCCGCTGCGCCGGCCAGGAACAGCAGCGCGTAATAGC
>JASHVF010000286.1 GCA_030039615.1 Gammaproteobacteria bacterium
GCATCTTCTCGAGTCCGAGGCGCACATCCTCGAGGCTGATCTCCTTCGCCACCACCAGCGTCGGTACGGTGGGATGCAGCCGGTGGGCGCTCCTCATGAGACGCGCCAGCACCGTCGCATCTCCCATGCCCGCGTCGAACAGACGCAGCGCCGGGGGCGCAGGGCGGACCAGCTGCAGCTCGTGCGCTGCGCGGCGCGCGATCCAGGTCTTCTCGTTGCAAGTGTTGACGAAGGCGAGGTATTTCTGCCGGTTGTCGTAGAAGCGAAACGGCGTCAGCTCGGGCGTCGCGGGCGCGGACGCGGCGCGGGGCGCCGCACGGCCGCCACGGGGGTTAGCTGCGAAGCGGCGCCCTAGCGCCACAGGCGGTCCGAGGCGATGCGCGCACCCTCGACCAAAGATCTCAACTTGAGATACGCGATGTCGGGCTCGACCGGACCAAAGCCCGCAAAGGTGCCGAAGCCGCAGTCCGTGCCGGCGATGACGCGGTCCCGCCCGACGATGCCGGCAAAGGTCTGCAGGCGCTGCGCGACGAGCTCCGGGTGCTCGACGCAGTTGGTCGTGGTGGTGAGCACGCCCGGGATCAGCAGCTTGTCCTCCGGGATCCTGGCTTCCCTGAACACGACCCATTCGTGGGCATGGCGCGGGTTGGCCGCCTCGAACAGCAGCCCCTGCGGCTTCGCCTTGAGCAGCACCGGCAGCAGATCCTGCATCGGCACGTCGTGGTGATGCGGTCCCTCGTAGTTGCCCCAGCAGGCGTGCATGCGCACGCGCTCGGCCGGCACGTTGCGCAGCGCTTCGTTCAGCACCTCGATGTGACGCGCGGCGAGATTCAGGAACTCCCCGACCGTCCGGTCGCGGTACATGGTGTGGCGGCCCATCGCGAGGTCCGGGGCATCGATCTGCAGGATGATGCCGGAGGCGGCGATCGCCTCGTATTCGCTGCGCATCGCGGCGGCGAGCGCCTCGAGGTACTCGTCCTGCGTGCGGTAGTAGTCGTTCGGCTGAAAGAGCGCGACCACTCCGGGCGAGGCGGCGTTCATGAAGGCGCCGCGCGGGGCGGCCGCCGCCGCGGCTGCCTTAAGGTTGCGGATGTCGGTCGCGAGCGGCGCCGTGTCGGCGACCGCCACCGCCGCGACGCAGCGCGGGCGGCGGTACCTGGCCGTCGAGCCGCGCTCGGCGAGCTTGCGCAGCAGGCCGGGGAATTCGACCAGATCCTGGCCCGGCTCGCGCGGCGTATCGCCCGCGAAGCCCGTCAGCCGCCGCGCGATGTAGGTCGCGTAGCTGATCTTGCTCATCTCGCCGTCGCTCACCAGATCGATGCCGACCTCGACCTGGCGGCGCACCACATCGAGCACCGCGCGCGCAATGACCGCATCGTCCGCGGCCGCATCGCGCGCCTCCTCGCGCTCGCGCGCGAACAGCACGTCCGTGACCGCTTGACTGCGCGGCAGGCTCCCGACGTGGGTGGTGAGGATCCGGCCGGCGCCCGCGCTCATGGTTGCGCCGCCGGCCGCAGGCGAAAGTCGTAGCCGACCGTATAGAAGGAGGTGTCGAGCCGCTCGCCGTCGGGGGCGGTCCCCGGCGGGTGCCGCTCGAACTGCGCGACCAGCGACTCCTTCATGCCGAACACGGCATCGGAATCGAGGTATTCGCTGCCGGCGACGAACAGGTGTGTCGTCACCGGGAGATGTCCCGGCGCCGATACGATCATATGAATGTGCCCGGGGCGGTACGGATGGCGCCCCATCTTGCGCAGCATCCGCCCGACCGGGCCGTCGGTCGGCACGGGATAGAAGGTCGGCCGGATCGAGCGGAAGGAGTAGCGTCCGGCGGCATCGGTGCGGATGCGGCCGCGCGCCTTCATGGCCGTCTCGCCCGGCATCTGCATGTCGTAGTTGCCTTCGCCGTCGCCTGACCAGATGTCGAGCAGCGCACCGGCCAGCGGCCTGCCGTCGGTGCTCAGCACCCGCCCGGAATAAAACGCCGGCTCGCCTTTGACCCCCCGCGCCAGGTTGCTGCCGAGCGGCAGCTCGGGGGCGCCTTCCCAGTAGAACGGCCCCTGCACGGTCGACTCGGCGCTGCCGTCCGCGGCCGGGTGGTTGAGCGTGATGACGAGGATCGAGACGCCGAGCGTGTCGGACAGCAGGATGAACTCCTGGCGCTTGTCGGTGCAGGTCTTGCCGACGTCGGTGAGGAACTGGATCGCCGTGAACCACTCGGCCTCGGTGAGCCGCACGTCGCGGATGAAGTCGTGCAGATGCGTGACGAGTGAGCTCATGACGCGCTTGAAGCGCGCATCCTCGCAGGAGGCGAGCCGCTCGATGACCGCCTGGGTGATGCTCTGCTCGTCGAATTCGCGCAAGGCTCTTACCGGTAGGTGTTGTTGGACGTGTGGTCGCCGGCCAGCCAGCGCCTGAGCGCCTGGTGCGCGTCCGCGCGGCGGTCGCGACCGATCCTGTCCGCATCCGGATGATCGCGCGTGAACTCGATGGTGAGGCCGTTGGGATCGACCACGTACAGCGAGCGGCAATAGCCGTGCTCGAGCACGTAGGTGTCGGGAGGCTTGATGCCGGCCTTGCTGATGCGCTCTTCGATCGCGGCCTGGGTCTCGGCGTCGACCTTGAGCGCGATGTGGTGGAACGGCGTGGACGGCATCCTGGGACCGAATTCGGCCTGATCCTCCGGATCGGCGAACTGGAAGAAGGCCAGCGCGCCGCCGTCGCCGATCCCGTAGAAGGTGTGCACGTAGGTGCGCACCTTGCCGAACAGCTCATCCGACTCGCACCAGGTCGCGAGCAGCGGCAGCCCGATCACCTCCTCGTAGAACTGCCGCGTCTTCTCCTGGTCGCGGGTGACGTAGGCGTTGTGATGCAGCCGCGACGGCAGTCTCATCGTCTGCGCCATGGCGATACCTCCTTACTGGAACTTGTAGGTGAAATCCACGCCGTACTGGCGCGGCAGTGCCCGCCACAGGAACCCCGAGCCGCCGACGTTCCCGGGCGAGAATTCCGCATTGTAGATCGTGTTCGTGAGGTTCTTCGACCAGGCGGTGACGTCCCAGCGGTTGCCCTGCACCCCGATGCGCAGGTTCACCAGGTTCACGGGGTTGCGCGAGGTGATGTTGTACGGCTCCCACCAGGTACGGCCGATGTTCTGATAGTCGAGGCGCACCGTGCCGGTGAGTCCGTTCGCGAGCGGCTGATGGTACTGCGCACCCGCGTTGATCGTGTCCTTCGATACCAGCGGCGCCTGGTTGCCGATCACGGTCGGGTCCGCCATGGCCGTGATCCTGCTGTCGGTGTAGCCGAAGCTTCCGTAGAGATCGAGCCGGTCGGTCGGGCGGGCGGTGACCGAGAACTCGGCGCCCTTGTAGGTGGCGCTCAGGTTTCCGAGGTTCTGGGTCGAGTCGGCCGCGATGTAGACGAAGAAGTAGCCGTTATGGGAGTGCGTCTCGAAGACGTCCGCGTCGATGCTCAGGTGCTTGTCCAGCAGCTCGCTCTTGGTGCCCACTTCCCAGGTGTCGGCGATCTCCGCCTGGAAGATGTCGTTGACGCCGAGCACGTCGTTCTCGCGCGCCACCGCGCCGACGCCGGTCTGGTTGAAGCCGCCGCTGCGGAAGCCGCGGCTCCAGCCGCCGTAGAAGGTCCAGTCGTCGTCCGGCCGGTAGCGGATCGTGCCCTTGGGCTGCGTGGCGCTGAAGGTGGCGTAGCGCTTCTCGCCGTAGAAGGCGGCGGTCGTCGGCAGGAACTGCGTCGGCGTGAGCGTGGTGTTCTCGCGGTTGTCCTGGTCATAGCGCAGCGCCGCGTCGAGCTCCCACTCCTTGGTGAGCTCGTAGGTCGCCTCGCCGAAGATCGCCCAGGCGTCGTTGTCCTGGCTGTCGGCGAGGAAGGTCACGTTGGTGTTGGTGGCGTAGGGGTTGGTGGGATCGACGATCGGGGTGTAGTAGACCGCCGGCACGCCGAGGCCGCGATCCACCAGGTTGCCGGTCGAGATGAAGCGGTCGGTGTGCACCCAATAGCCGCCGGCGATCCAGCTGAAGCCGTTGACCACCGGCGAAGTGAAGCGCAGCTCCTGGCTCCAGGTGCGCACCCAGATGAACTGGCTCTGGCTCTCATCGAACGGGCCGCCTTCCGCGGCCGTCGGGGTGGCGCCGATGCAGATCGGACAGTTGTAGGCGATCGAGTCGGTGACCGGGCGGAAGTCATAGGCATCGCCGGTGTCGATCTCGCGCGTCTCGTTGTAGTCGGTGATCGAGGTATAGGTGCCGTAGCTGCGGGTCCAGTCGAGCTTCAGCGCGCTATCGAAGACATTGCGGTAATCGGTGCCGAGATTGTTGGTCTGGATGGGAGAAGAGGTGTTGTTCGCATCTCCCGGGGTGTTGAAGTCGGTGTACGGGTCCGACTCAATGCTGCGCGGGATGACGAACCAGTAGGCGGTGGTCTCGACGCGGTCGAGCAGCAGCCGCCAGTCGGCGCTGAAGTCATCGCCCGGCTTCCACACCGCTCTGAACCGCCCGGAGTAATCGCGGTACGGATCGGCGTTGCGATCGAGGTAGACGTTGTTGATGTAGCCGTCGGTGTTGTAGTAGTTGAAGGAAGCGCGGTATTTCAGCGTGCCGTCGGCATTCATCGGCCCGCTCAGGGAAAGCTGGCCCTTCTCCGAGGGGCCGTTGCCGACTCCGACACGGGTGGTGGCCTCGAACTGGTCGGACGGGTCGGCGGTGCGGATGATGATCGCGCCGCCGATCGCGTCGCGCCCGTAGAGCGCGCCCTGCGGACCCTTCAGCACCTCGATCTGCTGGATGTCGTAGAGCTCCTGGTTGAACTCGTAGGGGTTGGTCTCGAGCACCCCGTCGACCAGCACCGCGACCGAGGGCTCGCTGTTGCGCGCCTGGGAGATGCCGCGGATCGTGATGAACGAATTGCCGACGTTCTGCGTCTCCACCAGCGTCATGTTCGGCACCATGGCGATGAAGTCGCGCGGCATCTCGATGCCCGCGGACTGGATCTCCTGGGCCGTGAACACGCTCACGGTGATCGGCACGTCCTCGTAGTTCTCGTTGCGCTTGCGCGCCGTGACCACGACCTCCTGCAGCGCACCGCCGGCGGGCGCTGCGGATTCCTGGCTCTGGATCTGCGCCGCGGCCGGTGGCGCAAACGGGACGACGGCCAGCAGGGCAGCCAGCAGTGACGCGATTTTCTTGGTCGACATCTGAGATCCCCCCTCTAAGTCGATTCTTCAGGACTGCGCGTGAGCGGTTCTTTCGTTGAGCTCGCGGCGCACGATCTGCGCGGCGGCGACCATCGACTGCAACTTGGCCGAGGCGGACTCGCGCGGCAGGTACTTCATGCCGCAGTCCGGTGCCAGCAAGAGGTTGTGCGCCTCGACGTACGGCAGCGCGCGGCGGATGCGGCTCGCCACCAGCTCCGGTGACTCCACTTCGGGTGTCGAGAGGTCGATCACGCCGAGGATGATGCGTTTGCCGCGCAGGCCCTCGAGCACGGCGCAGTCGAGCTTCGATTGCGCGGTCTCGATCGATATCTGCTGGCAGCTGCACTCGGCGAGCTCGGGCAGGAACGAGTAGCCCGAGGGGCGCACATGGATGATGGCGGCGTAGCCGAAGCAGATGTGCACGGCGGTCGTGCCCCCCACCCCCTCGAGCGCGCGGTTCAATGCCCGGAGGCCGAACGCGCGCGCCTCCTCGGGCCGCGCCTGCATGTAGGGCTCATCGATCTGCACGATGTCGGCGCCGGCCGCGAACAGGTCGCGGATCTCGGCGTTGACCGCGGCCGCATAGTCGAGCGCGGCGAGCTCGCGGCTGCCGCCGTAGAAGTCGATCTGCGCCTGCTGCGCCATCGTGAAGGGGCCGGGGACCGTCACCTTGACGTGCCGCTGCGTGTGGCTGCGCAGGAACTCGAGATCGCGCACCCCGACCGCGTGGCGGCGGCGGATCGCACCGGTGACGCGCGGCACCGGGTTCGGGTGTCCGCTGCGATCGAGCGCCACGCCCGGGTTGTCGAGATCGATGCCATCGAGCGCGGTCGCGAAGCGGTTCGAGTAGCTCTCGCGCCGGATCTCGCCGTCGGTGATGTAGTCGAGCCCGGCATCCTCCTGCGCCTTGATCGCGACGATCGTGGCGTCGTCCTGCGCCTGCGCCAGGTGGGCCTCCGGGACGCGCCACAGCTCGCGCGCCCGTACCCGCGGCGGGAAGCGGCCCGCGAGGCGCTCGCGATCGATGAGCCATTCCGGCTGCGGGAAGCTGCCGACCAGCATTGTTGGCAGGAGCATGTCGCTTTCCCCCTCAGCCTGCGGAGGCACCGGCTGCAGGCCACTGCCCGGCGCGGGCCAGTGCGGCGCGAATCGCCACGCCGTGCTCGTCCGGCAGCGGCGCAGGCGACACCGACGCGGCGCGCGCGCCATCGAACTGCCAGGGCGCCCGTACCGTGTGCCGCGCCGCATGCGGGGCGCGCACCGGCACGATGACTCCCAGGTGATCGACCTGTGGATCCTCGACGACCTCGTTGATGCGGTTGACCGGCGCGTGCGGCACGTCCTCGGCGTGCAGGCGCGCGGTCCAGTACGCGAGCGGCTGGCGCGAGAAGCGGCTGTCGAGCTCGACACGCAGCGTCTCGTACTCGGCGATGCGGCGCTCGCGCGGGTTGAAGCGCGGGTCGGTGCCTAGCTCCGGCGCTTGCAGTGCCGCCACCAGTCCGCGCCAGAACTTCTCGAGCGAGGAGAGATGGATGGCGATCAGCCGTCCGTCGGCCGTGTGCACGATGTAAGCCTGCGCGAGGCGCGGGCGGTCGGCCGAGGTCGGCACCTCGCCGAGTGAGAAGAACGCGGTGAACGGCTCGACCGCGAAATGCGCCATGGCCTCCAGCATCGAGATCTCGAGATGGCAGCCGCGCGCGCCGCGGCCGCGCTGCACCAGGGCGCCGAGGATCCCCTGCGAGGCGTAGAGCCCGGTGATGGCATCGGCGAGCGCGGGACCCAGGAACTGCGGGCGGCGATAATCGACGATGACGCTCAGGAAGCCGCTCAGCGCCTGCGCTACCGAGTCGTAGCTCGGGCGCTCGGCATAGGGGCCGTCGGCCCCGAAGCCGCTGATCGAGCAGTAGACGAGCTGCGGATTGAGCTCGAGGAGCCGCGCGGCGCCCGCTCCGAGGCGCTCCGCGGTGCCGGGGCGGAAGTTCTGGATGTAGACGTCCGCCTGCCGCACCAGCGTCTCGAACAGCGCGCAGTCGTCGGCGCGCTTCATGTCGAGCGCGATGCTGCGCTTGTTGCGGTTATAGGCCTGGAAATGCGGCGAGTAATGCCCGCCCTGGTAGGCGCGATAGGGATCGCCCTCGGGACTCTCCACCTTGATCACGTCCGCGCCGAGGTCGGCGAGGATCATGCCGGCGCACGGACCGGTGATGAACGTGCCCTGTTCGACGACGCGGATCCCGGCGAGCGTGGCGGCCAAGGCGCGCTCCTATGCGTCCTTGCCGGGCTCGAAGCCGGGCGGCAGCGCGCCGTCGTAGTCGATCGCCTGCGCGGCGGCGTGCGACATCACGAAGCCGATCGCGCGCTGCTGCTCCTCGAGCAGGTGCGCCACGAGACCCGCGGTGCGCGCCAGCAACGGCACGCCCTTGAGCGCCAGCAGCGGGAAGCCGGCATCGAGCAGCACCGCGGGGATCGCGCCCGACACATTGAGCGCCAGCGCACGCCCGGTGAGCTCGGGGAGCAGGCGCTCCACGGTGGTGGCGATCTCGACGTAGCGCGCGGCGGTGCCGGCCTCGCGTGCGATCTCGAGCAGCCGCTGCGCGCGCGGGTCGGCGCTCTTGTGCAGCGGGTGTCCGAAGCCCGGAATCGCGCGCTGCGCCGCGCGGT
>JASHVF010000287.1 GCA_030039615.1 Gammaproteobacteria bacterium
CCGCGGCCGCGCGCGGCACCGACGCCGCTGCCGCGCCGGGCCGCGCGCCGGGGCTGTGGCGTACCTGGGATGAGAGCCTCGCCCGGGCGCGCTACGTGTGCCTCTCGCACGTGCTCGCTCCCGGTGCGCCGCTGTGGGCGGGCTTCAAGCCCGACAGCCGCTTCGATCTTGCCCAAGTGAAGCCGGACGAGAAGTCGGGCTACGTACCTGCCAGCTACGACACCGTCGGCTGGACCTCTTACAGCGTGCGCCTCGCCAGCGAGAACTGGGGCACGCACCTCGATGCGCCGGCACATTTTCACCCCTGCCAGACCGGGAGCGATGAGATTCCGGCGACCTACGCGCTGCGCAAGCTCGCGGTCATCTCGATCGTCGACAAGGTCAGGGCCAACAAGGGTTACCAGATGACGACCGACGACATCCACGAGTGGGAGCGCCGCCATGGCGAGATTCCCGCGGGCTGCGTGGTCATGATTCGCAGCGACTGGTCCAGGCTCTGGGATTCGGATCCCAAGGCCTACATGGCCGAGGATGGCCAGTTTCCAGGCGTCACGCTCGAGGCGGTGAAATTCCTGCACCTCAAGCGCCACATTCTCTACCACGGCCACGAGGCCATGGACACCGACACGACGCCGACTCTCATCAGCGAGGACTGGCTGATGGCCAACGGCTTTCCTCAGGCCGAGTGCGTCGCGAATCTCGATCAGGTGCCGGAGACCGGCGCGCTGGTCACCTTCGGGCTTCCCAGGATCAAGGGTGCGGTGGCGGGCATGCTGGTACTGCATGCGGTCTGTCCCCCCGACTGGCACTTCGGCGTCGTGCCCGGAGAGCTGCCCGAATCGCCGCTGCCGTTCCACGAGCGCAAGCTCGTCTACGATGCGGCGCAAGGTGTGCGCGTGCGCTCGGCGGTGTGCGACCGCCCGGCGGGAGCGATGAGCCTCAACAAGAATGCGCCGTGAGGAACCGGCGGCCGCCTCAGCCGAGCGCGAGTCGACTCTGGGTGGCGGTTGGATCGATGTCTGCAGGCCCCGCGGCCTGAGCACCGCTCCTGATCAGCCGCTCGAATTCCCTCGGCGGCAGGGCTGCGCTGAAATGAAACCCCTGGTACTGATCGCAGCCGAGCTGCTGCAGCAGCGCGAGCTGATCTGCCGTCTCAACGCCCTCGGCGACCACCTTCAGATTCAGGCTATGGGCGAGGGAGATCATGGCACGCACGATGGAGGCATCCTCCGGGCGGCTGGTCATCTCCTTCACGAAGGTGCGGTCGATCTTGAGCTTGTCGATCGGGAAGCGCCGCAGATAGCTCATGCTGGAATAGCCAGTCCCGAAATCGTCTACCGAGACCACCACGCCCAGGCGGCTTAAGCTCTCGAGTATCTGGATCGACTCCTCCGCATTGCTCATCACCGCGGTCTCGGTCAGTTCCACCTCGAGAAACCGCGGCTCGAGGTCTGCAGCCTTCAGAGCGCTGCGGATCATCTCCAGAAGACCTCCGAGGCGAAATTGCGAAGGCGAGAGATTCACCGCGACGCGCAGCGGACGGTCGGTGTGCTGCCGCCAGAGTTTTGCCTGACGGCAGGCTTCCCGCAGCACCCACTCGCCGATCGAGTCGAGCAGCCCGCACTCCTCGGCAATGAGGATGAAATCCGCCGGCAGCAGCAAGCCGCGCTCGGGATGTCGCCAGCGGATCAGGGCTTCGGCGCTGTGCACACGGCCGGAAGCCGTGTCGACCTTCGGTTGATAGTGCAGCTCGAATTGCCCGGCAGCGAGTGCCGCGTGCAGTTCACTCTCGAATTTGATCCGATCGCGGGTGAAGGTGCTTGTTGAGGTGGCAAAGCACTGAAAGGTGCCGTGCGCGGTCTGCTTGGCGCTGTACATGGCCGCGTCCGCATGCGCGAGCAGCATCTCGACCGTCACGCCGTCGCCGGGATAGAAGGCGATGCCGACGCTCGCGGAACTTCGCACGTCAACTTCCTGGAGACGGATGGGCGGTTTCAGGGCCTCGATCGCCCGCGTGGCGATCGCCGCAGCCTGCTCCCGGGTCTGGCCCGATGCCAGCACGATCACGAACTCATCGCCGCCGAGACGCACCAGTGCGTCGGTGCTGCGCACCACGCCCTTGAGCCGATGCGCGACCTCTTTCAGCAGCTCATCGCCCGCGCGATGCCCCATGGAGTCGTTGATGACCTTGAAGCGATCGAGATCGAGCAGCAGTACGGCAAACTCCTGTTGCTCGCGCATGGCGTGGGCGATTGCCTGCTCGAGTCGGTCGTGCAGGATGACCCGATTGGGGAGCCCGGTGAGCACGTCGTGGGTCGCGAGCAGCTGCAATTGATGATTCGCCGCCTCGAGTCCCTGGGTGCGCGCCGCGATGACGTGCTCCAGATCCTCCACGTGGCGCCGCAGCATCCGCTCGTTGTTCCATTTGCGGCACAGGGCGCTGGCCGCCTGCTGCACCTCGATGGACTCGAACGGCTTTTTCAGGACCAGCAGCTTGTCGGAAGCGCCGAGCCGGGAGCGCAGCTCCGACCATTGATACTCTGTGTAGGCCGAGCAGATGACGACCTGTATATCCGGATCGATCTTCCACAGCTCTTCGATCGTCTTCAAGCCATCCCAGCCGGGTGGCATGCGCATATCGACGAAGGCCACGGCGAAGGGTCGGCCCTCGGCCCGTGCCCGTCGCGCGAGCTCCACACCGGCCGCCCCCTGCAGGGCACTGTGGAGCTCCAGGCGCGCGTCGGCGTTCTGCGGGAGCACGTCCCCGAGCAACAGAGCCTCCTCCGCCGCGAGTGCTTCGTCGGCGTCGGTAGCGCGGCCCAGGATCTTCTTGAAGTCCTCGTGGATCGCCGGGTTGTCGTCGATCGTGAGCAGCCGGTGAATCAGAGGTTCGTCGCCGGAGCTCATCGTGAGTCCTCCGCGGCAGTGACCGGCAGTTCGAGCGTGAAAGCGGCTCCGCATCCCGGGCCGTCGCTCGCGACCCGCAGCGAGCCTTTCAGCTCCTGAGCGGCGAGCGCCGCGCTGTGCAGTCCGAACCCGTGGCCGCCGGCACGGGTGGTGAACCCGTGACTGAAGATCCGGGTCATGTTCTCGGCCGGGATTCCCACGCCGTTGTCGATCACCGCGATCGCGACCCCGAGTGCACAGCGGGTGACCCGGATCGTGATGTGTTTGTCGCTGCGTCCCGATTCATCGCAGGCGTATTTGGCGTTGCGTATGAGATTCACCAGAATCTGCAGCACCCGGTGCTTGTCGACCGTGATGGCGGGCACGTCCTCGAATTCGCACGCGAGCGCCACCCCGTGGCGGGAGAACGCCTCGGCATTGAGCTGCACGCTGTCGTTCACCAGGTCCGCTACGGCGACACTCTCTACCACACCGCTGTGCGTTGCATAGCTCTGCTGTGTCCTGACGATGTCCTTGATGTGCTCGACACTCTTGACGAGCGATGCCAGTTCCGCGCGCGCTGCCTCGCGATCGGCCTCGAGCTGGGCAGAGAGCTGTGCCAGGTAAGCGGGCAAGCGCTTGCCCCGCTCGTCACTCGCGATAAAGGTGCCGAGTCGCTCGCCTTGCTCTTCGAGCATTGCGGCGACTCGCGCGAGCCCGGACGCCTTGGACGTCCGCATCCGCTCGTCCAGCAGGCCGGCAGACACGTTGATGCTGTTCAGGACGTTACCGACGTTGTGGAGCACGCTGCTGGCAACTTCCGCCATTCCCGCCTGACGGGAGGCACGCACCAGGGCCTGATGGGCCCGCTGCAACTCCGCCTGTGCCCTGAGAAGCCGCGCGCGCATCAACTGAAACCAGGCGGCGGCCGCGGCCAGCAGCAGTGCGGCGATCACACCAACCAGAAGCAGGGCACGCAGGCGCAAGGCCGCATCTGAGGAGGTGTGCTGAATGGTAGCGGCGAGATTCACCAGCTGCGTCTGCAATGCCTTGGTGTTGTCCGCCGCGTACATGTGCGCGCGCTCGGCCGCGGCATAGTGCTCACGGCCCGCGGCTGAGAACATGGTCTCCGCGCTGACGGAATCCGCATAGGGCTGGCCCTTGAAGGAGACGACCGGATCGATCACCCGGCGGTACTGGTGCCAGAGCGAAAGGGCCTGAGCGAGCTGCGGCGAATCGTTGCCGGAGTCGGCAAGCTCTCCAAGATCGCGATCGAAACGGCTGACCGTGTTCTTCAGGGCCGTGAGCGCCTGGTCCGAATACGCGCGCGCCTCGAGACGGTCGCACAGCGCAGTCAGCTGACCGGCGATCTCGTCGGGGTAGCTCTGCAGAACGCTCGCGGCCTGCAGTGCATCGATGCTCGCACGGATGTGCGTGACCAGCCGATAGCCGAAGAGCAGCACCAGGCCGAGCCCCAAAGTCAGTGCGAGGCCGATGGCGGCAGTGATCAGCTGCCCGCGACGCCCATTCCCGGCGAGCTGCGGCTGAGGCTTGTGCGGCTTTGCCTGAGGGGCTCGGGGCGCAGCGTCTCTTTCTCGCAGAGCATCCTCCACGAGCGGGTCCGGGATCGTGACAGGCACGTGCACGCCTGCCGTCGATGCGGAGACAGGATTTGGCGCGGCGCCATGCTGGCGCAACGGCTCAGCGCTCACCGCTTCCTCCTGTGCGAGACGCCATGGTCCGCACGGATGCAGAGACCGGAAATCAATAAGCAGTTGCCCGTGGCTCATATTACGGTTCGGGTCGGCCTGCAAGCTGCGAACCCGCATCACGTTTCTTCGGAAGCGGCTGTGA
>JASHVF010000288.1 GCA_030039615.1 Gammaproteobacteria bacterium
ATTTCCCGGCGACAGGGCTCGCACCAGCTCGCCCAGAAATTGATGACCAGCGGTCGTCCCTGCCAGTCCGAGAGGCGGTGAGTGACGCCTTTGAGGTCGGGGAGCGAGACCTCCGGCAGCTTCCCCGAGGTGAGCGCTGTCTGCGGTGGGCGAGCCGGTGCTCCAGTCGCAGCGGCGGACTGCGCGGTCGCAGGCAGCGGGCGCAGCCCCGGCTCCTCGGGCCGGGTCATGCGATGCAGCAGAAAGCCCGCGGCACCGGCGCCGAGCACGACGGCGACAGCCGCGAGCGCGCTCGCGGAGGCTCGTGCGCCGCTCTTCACGGGGGCGATTGCAGCGCGGTGCGGGCTCGGGCAGCGAAGGCATCCGCCGGCATGTAGCCGACGACGCGAAGGTCACTGCGCTCGTGACCGTCGGGTCCGTAGAACGCGATGGTCGGCGGGCCGATGATTCCAAAGTGCTTCAGCAGCGCCTGGTCGTCGGCGTCGTCGGCGGTGACGTCCGCGCGCAGCAGCGACACGTTGGCGAGCGTGCTCTGCACCAGCGGGTCGGTGAACGTGTAGCGCTCCATCTCCTTGCAGGAGGTGCACCAGTCGGCGGAGAAGTCGAGCAGCACGCCGTGCCTGGCCGCGCCCGCCTCCTGCACCGCGCGCTCGAGCTCGGCGACCGTGCGGATGCGGCGGAACGGCAGCTCGGGCGTCTGGTGCGCGAAGGCCGGGATGGGGCGCAGCGGATCGGTCCCGCCGAGCGCCGAGCCTGCGGCGAGCGCGACGCCGTAAAGTCCGACGGCGAGCCCGGCGGCACGCAGTGCCCAGACGGTGGCCGAGCGCGCCTTGAGCTCGAACCACAGCAGCCACGCGAGAGTCAGCGCGGGCGCCGCCCACAGCAGCAGTCCCAGCCGCTCCGGCACGATGCGCGCGAGCATCCAGGCCGCAACCGCCAGCATCATGGCGCCGAAGAGCTTCTTGACGAAATCCATCCAGGCGCCGGCCTTCGGCAGGAGCTTCCCGGCCGAGGCGCCGACGATGAGGAGCGGCGTTCCCATGCCGATGCTCATGGCGAAGAGCGCGGCTCCACCGCGCACGATCTGCCCGGTCTGACCTATGACGAGCAGCGCCGCCACCAGCGCCGGTCCCACGCAGGTCGTGACGATGAGCGCCGAGAGCGCGCCCATGACCGCGACGCCCCCGAAGGTGCCTGCGGACTGACGGTTGCTGAGACTCGCGAGCCGGGTCTGCACCGCCGCGGGCATCTGCACCGTGAAGAGTCCGAACATCGAGAGCGCCATCGCCACGAACACCGCGGCGAAGAGGGCGAGCACCCACCATTGCTGAAACAGCGCCTGCACCTCGCGACCCATGGCCGCGCCGACGATCCCGGCCGCCGTGTAGGTGAGCGACATGCCGAGCACATAAGTGAGCGACAGGGCGAAGGCGCGTGCGGTGGTCTTCGCGCCGCCCCCGGCGATGATCCCCGAGAGGATCGGTACCATGGGCAGTACGCAGGGGGTGAAGGCGAGCAGCAGGCCGGCGAGGTAGAACCCGCCGATCATGAGGAACACGTTACCCGTGAGCAGCTGCACGAAGTGCGACTGCTCGGAGCCACCCGCGCCCGCGGCGCCGGTATCCGTCCCGGAGAGCGCTGCGCCGCTGCCGCCGCCGAGCGTGATGTTCAGCGACTGGGTGATCGGCGGATAGCACAGCCCGGCTTCCGCGCACCCCTGATACGTCACCTGCAGCGGCAGTGAGAAGGCGCCGCCCGCGGCGCGCGCGACCGGCACCGTCACGCGCAGCTCGTGATGGTAGATCTCCTGGCGGCCAAAGTACTCATCCGTCTTGAACTGCCCGGTGGGGAATCGCGGGGGCCCAAGCTGCGCGCTGGTGCTCGTGGTCGCGACCTTGATGCGCGCGCGGTAGAGGTAGTAGCCCTCGGCGATCTCCCAGTTGAGCTGCACCTGATCGCTTCCGCCGGCCAGGGCATCGAACCGGAATGCCTGATCCGCCGGCAGGAAGTCGTCCCCGCCGGTTCTCGCCGTGCCAAGGACGGCGCCCAGCCCCTTGCCGGGCGCAGGCGTGGAAGCCGAGGCCGCCGCTGCAGGGGCCGCCGGGTCTGCCTGTACGGAGGCACCCGAGACTGCCAGCAGGAGGCCGGCGACGAGAATATGTCTAAGCCACGGACCCATGGTGGGACTTTATAGCGCAAGCCTTGGACGAGTGGCAGGAACTGGCGTTCATCCTGGGAGAAGAGCCGCCGGGAGGGCCAGGACGGGCGGATCGAGCGAAAAAAGTCCGTGGACGACTTGAATTCATGGAGTCGCCCCCTATCATTAGCAGCCGCGCGGGACGAGTGCTAATAAAGGCGCTCTGCCTGGCAATAACCATCCAACCATCAAGAGTTTTTTAAGGAGCGAACACCCATGAAGATTCGTCCTCTTCATGACCGCGTCATCGTGAAGCGCCTGGAGGAGGAGCGTACCTCTCCGGGTGGCATCGTGATTCCCGATACCGCGGCCGAGAAGCCGGTGCAGGGAAAAATCGTCGCGGTCGGCAAGGGCAAGATTCTCGAGGACGGCCAGGTTCGGCCGCTCGATGTGAAGGTCGGCGACAAGATCCTGTTCGGCAAGTACAGCGGAACCGAGGTCAAGGTCGACGGTGATGAGCTCGTGGTCATGCGCGAAGAAGACGTCATGGCCGTCATTGA
>JASHVF010000289.1 GCA_030039615.1 Gammaproteobacteria bacterium
CGCATCCGCCAGATCGAGGCCAAGGCGCTGCGCAAGCTGCGCCATCCGAGCCGCAGCGAGCAGCTGCGCAGCTTCCTGATGGACGACTGACCGGTCAGGCGGTTCGTGTTGACCGCGGGCGAGACTGCGCTGTCGGGATGGCCCGCGGAAACGGCCGCAGGCCGTTTCCGCCGCTAAAACTAGATGCCGGCCTTGCCGAGCGCGTCGCCGATCTCGCGCAGGATCTCGGCGAGCGTCGGATGGCTCGCCTCGAACCGCACCGCCATGCGCTCGAGACGCAGCAAGGCGCCCGGACCGGCCGCGCCCGGTGCACCGATGGCGTCGATCATCTTGTCGAGCTGGGCGCGCTCCTCGGCGCGCAGCGCCGCCCCTGCGCCCAGATGATCGCGCAGCCGCGCCAGCAGTTCCCGCAGTCTCGTCTCGCTCACCGCGAGAACTCCGCGCTATCCCGCGGGGCCGAACGACCCGCCCGGGACGCCGCCGGCACCCCCGCCCTCGCCAGCACCGATGAGCTCCTTCCAGGTGTGCTCGCGCCCGAGGCGCTTGCCCTTCTCGGTAAGTTTCACGCCCTCGGGCGAGAGCGTGACCATGTAGGGCTTGCCGTCCACCTCGATCTCACGCTTGAGCTGTTTGTTGAGCTTGGTAGCCATTTCAACCTCTACTTCAGCAGTCCTTCGGATTTGAGCGCTTCGATGCTGTGCGGCCGCGCCCCGACACGCTCGTGCAGGCGCTTGAGCTGCGGCCAGCGGCCGATGTCGAAATTGACATGACTCCCCCAGCCTAACACCGTGAACAGGTAGCCATCGGCGACCGTGTACTGATCTCCCATCAGGTAGCTTTTCGAGCCGAGCGCACCCTGCAGATAGTCGAGCCGCACGCTCAGGTTGCTGCGCACGAACTCCTTGACCGCCTCGCCCGCTTCGGCGCGGAACAGCGGCGAGAAGTTCTTGTGGATCTCGGAGTTGACGAAGCTCAGCCATTCCATCAGCCGGTAGCGCTCCATGGTGCCGAAGGCGGGAGCGAGCTTCGCGGCCGGGTTGCGGTCGGCGATGTACTGCAGCACAGTGACGTTCTCGGTGAGCACCTCGCCGCTGTCGAGCCTGAGCGCCGGCACATAGCCCTTCGGGTTCACCTCGCGGAAGTCGAGCCCGTCGCCCGCCATCTTCGTCTTGCGGTCGACTTTCACCAGCTCGAATTTCAGTCCCGCCTCGCGCAGCGCGATGTTCGATGCCAGCGAGCAGGCGCCAGGCAGGTAGTAAAGCTTCATGGCCGAGCCTCCTTGTAGCGTGCGGCGCCAACTGCAGGAGGGCTGCCGCCGCGGGTGGTCATGCTAACGCATTTGGATCGCGGCGGGGTCGCCCCGGCGGCAATCCGCTACAATCGCCGGGGTTGGGCCTGTAGCACAGCGGTTAGTGCAGGGGACTCATCGATACGGTGCCTTCGCGCGGAAACGCGCGAAGTGGACGGGATGAATTCAGGGGAACCTTCGCGCGCGTTGGCGCGCATGGCAATCCTGAGCCGAGCCGCCGGTGCACCGGCGGAAGGTGCAGAGACTACCTGAGGGCTTTGAGCGCCCTTGATGACAGGCTTCGAGCATCCCGCACCCACACGCGCCGCCGACGCGCACGGGTGAAGAGATAGTCCACTCCCGGAGGAAACTCCGGGGCAAAGTGAATCCCTTGGTCGTAGGTTCGAATCCTACCGGGCCCACTCCACCAACCTTCGTTTGGCGCAAGCGCAGGGGTCGTAGGTTCGAATCCTACCGGGCCCACTCCACCAACCTTTTGACCGCGGCACGCCGACGGCGGATAGTTCCCCGGCCGGCATGGCTGACGGATCAAAAGCGCCGCAGAAAAAACGCGTCCTCGTCGCCGACGACAACGAGACCTATCGCAGTGCGCTGCTGACGGTTCTCAGGGGAGTCCCCGCGGTCGAAGTCGTCGGCCAGGCGGCGGACGGCGATGAATGCCTGCGCCTGGCCGAGGTGCTGGCGCCCGACGTCGTGCTGTTGGATGTCAATATGCCGAGCCTCAACGGGCTCGAGGTGACGCGGCGCCTGAAATCCCGGGAACGCCCGCCGCTGGTGGTGGTGCTGTCGCTGTCCGACGCCGGGACGAGCCGCGCGGCCGCGCTCGCCGCGGGCGCCGACGCCTACGTGGAGAAGTCTTCCGCGCTCACCGATCTCGTGCCGCTGCTGTCCGCGTGAGCGCGGCGGCTTGCCTGGCGATCGCCGTCAGGGCCGCATCTCCTCGCGCGCCTGGTTCGGTACCGAGCAGCTGACCAGCGTGCCGCCCCCGGGACGCGCCCCCACGTACAGCCGCCCGCCGATGGCGTTGCACCGATAGCGCATCGAATACATTCCGTGGCCGCCCGCCGCGCCCGCGGGCTCACGGATGCCGCAGCCGTCGTCCGCCACCGTCAGCTGCAGCCGCGTGCCATCGAGCGCGAGGCCGATGTCGATGTGGCGCGCGTCGGCGTGCTTGAGCGCATTCTGCACCGCCTCCTGCGCGATGCGGAACAGATGGCCGCGGTCCTCGACCGGAATGGCCACCGCGCCCGCGGTGAGGTCCGTGAGCCGTACCTGCACGCTGCTGGTGGAGCTCGCCGCCGCAAGCCGCGCGAGGCCCGCGGCCAGATCGCCGTGGTCGGCGGCCAGCGGCGAAAGTCCGGTAACTATCCCGCGCGCGGTGACCAGACTGCGGGCAAGGATCGCGCTCACCTCGCGGAAGCCCGCGGCTGCTTCGTTGCCCGATGCGGCGCGCGCCGCAAAGGTGTCCGCCAGCAGGCGTGCCGCCGTCAGCTCCTGTCCGAGCGCGTCGTGCAGCTCGTACGCCAGGCGCCGCTGCTCGCGGGTCGCCGCACCGATCACCTCGCGCTCGAGCTTGCGCACCTCGGTGAGATCGCGCGCCGAGCAGTGCGTATAGGCGGCTCCGGCGAGCTCGAAATGGTTCGTGACCACCTCCACATCGAACACCGAGCCGTCCTTGCGGCGGTGACGTGTATCGAAGCGCAGCGTTTCACCGCTGCGCACGCGCCGGATCAGCTCGGGGCGCGCCGCGTCCGAATGCTCGGCGTCCCAGAACGACGGATCGCGGCCGAGGAGCTCGGCGCGCGCCCAGCCGAGGGCCGCGAAGAACGAGTCGCTCGCATCGACCAGCCGTCCCTCGGCATCGAGTATGTGCAGACTATCGCTCGCCTTGCGCAGGAACACGTGGCTGCGCTGGTGCTCGATCAGCAGCCGCTGCTGCAGGTCGCGGCGCTGGGTGACGTCGCGGAAGTTGACGACGATGCCGCCAACCGCGGGATCCCGCAGCAGATTGGTGAAAGTGGCGTTCAGCCAGCGCCACTCGCCACTCTTGTGACGCACACGCGCGGTGCCCTCCACCGAGGACTCGGCGACGGCCGCACAGGCGCTCAGCCACCTGGTCACTTCCGCGACGTGCTCCGGGTGGACGAACTCGAGCGCGCTGCGGCCGGTCAGCTCCGCGACGTCGTAGCCGAGGAGCCTGACGGTCGAGTTGCCGACGAAACGCAGCTGTCCCGCGGCGTCGGCCACCGCGACGCCGTCGGCGCTCTTCTCGACCAGCGCCTGGAAGCGCTTGCCCTGCCGCTCGACCTGCTGCTCCACCTCGCGGCGGCGCTCCTCGGCGCGCAGCGCCTGCAGCCCATAGTCGAGATCCCCGGCGAGCTCGACCAGCAGCCGCGTCTCATCCTCGTCGAAGTGCAACGGCGGCTCACTCGAGTAGAGGCTCAGCAGTCCGTAGGCGGGGACCTGCGGGCCGAGCGGCAGCGCGATCGAGCAACGAAAACCGAACTGCTCGGCACGCGCCTTCCATGGATGGCTGGTCGGCTCGGCCTGCACGTCGCGGCTGACCGAGGGCTGGCCGGAGCGGATCGCGCGTCCCGCCGGACCGCTCCCCGACGGCTGGTCCTCGGCCCAGGTGATGTCGATGCCCTCGAGATAGCCGGTCATGCCGCGTGCGGCTACCGGCCTGACGCGCTTCTCGCCCGGGGCCTCGGCCATGCCGATCCACACCAGGGAGAATCCGCCTTTCTCGACCAGGATCTGGCACATCGAATCCATGAGCTCCGTGGCGCTGCGCGCCCGCACCAGCGCCTGGTTGCACTCGCTCAGGACCCGCAGCGTGCGGTTGGTGGCACGCAGCTGCTGCAACGCGCCGCGCAGGCGCGCCGCCTCGGCGTTTCTCTGCAGCGCGATGCGCAGCGCCAGCGCCAGCAGCAGCGAGCCCGCCACGTACAGTCCGCCGAGCTGCAGCGCCATCGACTTCTCGCGGTCGTGCACCGGCGCGAGGTCTTCCGTGAGGCGCAGCATCGCGCTGTGCTGATAGGAGTAGACAATCGGCGTTGCGACCGAAACGACGGCCGGGTGTACGCCGGCGCGCCGATAGCTCGCGATGCTGAAGCCGTTGGCGGCGGTCAGCTCGAGATCGTCGAGGCTCGCGTCCGCGCCCGCGATGCTGGCGAACATGGCATCGACATCCTGGTACTCGCCCTGCTGCAACTGCGTCGTGACGATGCGCGCGACCAGGGTCAGCTGCTGCGTGGCGCGCTGGTGCGCGATGGTCGCCTCGGCGCGATGGATCCAGATGAGCAGCAGCGCCAGCAGCGCCCCCAGCACCAGCACGACGAGCGCCAGGATGATCCAGGGTCGTGCGGCGAGTCGCTGGCGCGGGCTCATCGATGCGGGTGGGCGCCGCCCGCGGGCGCCTGCATGAGCGCGCGCAGGTTGTCGTAGTCGCTGTCGCGCACCGGCACGAGTGCGGTCATCGCGGGATCGAGCGCCGTCATGACTGCCTTGCCCGCGGGCGACTGCGGCAGCGCCAGCAGCGTGCGCCGCACGGTGTCGACGTCGCGCGCCGGGAGGGTGCTGCTCGCGACGAACAGGTGATCGGCAACCGGCGGCTCGTGGGCGAGCGCGCGCAGACCGCGCGCCGCGTACTCGACAAACACCTCCTCGCGGACCGCGCCGGCGTCGACGTCACCGGCGAGCACCGCGAGCGCGACGTTGCGGTGCGCGCCGAGAAAGACGGCCCGGCCGAGCGCGCTCTGCGGCACGCCCGCGGCACGCAGCATGACCAGCGGCACCACCGCGCTCATGGTCGACTCGGGGTCGCCGAAGGCGAAGCGCTTGCCCGCAAGGTCCTGCAGCGAGTGCAGCGCGCTGTCCTCGCGCACGATGATTTCTCCGTGCAGCAGCGGGTCGCCGCCGATCACCTGGCGCGCAAGCAGCGGCTTGGCGCCATACCTCGCGACCATCATCACGTAAGTGGCCGGCCCCAGATAGGCGAGATCGACGCTGTCGCCGCCGATCGCCGCGACATGCTCCTCGTAGCTGCGCCCGACGCGCACCGTGACCGGGCGGCCCAGCGCGCGGGCCAGCGCCTCGGCGAGCGGCGTGAAACGGGTGTTGATCTCCGCGGCCGGCAGGTACGGGTGCACGGCCAGCACCAGCGGCCCACCGGCCGGGGCGTCCGCCGCTTCGCCGGCAGAGGCGCGCACCGCGGCGAGTGCCAGCACGCACACCGCGACCACCCCTCCGATGCGCCGCATGCCCGCCTCCCGCTCAGCCCGGCTGGTAGCCCCTGACCCCGGTGCGCCACAGCAGGAACGCGTAGGTGTCGGCCGCCTCGCGGTCCTGCTGCGCGCGCGTCGAGCCGACGCCGTGACCGGCATCGAAATCGACCCGCAGCAGGATCGGCTTGCCGGAGCTCGACGCCGCCTGCAGCCGCGCCGCCATCTTCGCCGCGTGAAACGGTGCGACGCGCGGATCCGTGACCCCGGTCGTGAGCAACACCGCCGGGTAAGCGACGCCGTCCTGCACCGCCTGATAGCTGTCGATGAGCTTCAGCGCCCGATAGCCCGCCGGCTCGCTGATCGCGCCCCACTCCGGCTCCTCGCCATAGCCGTTCTGCTCGGCCACGTAGCGCAGGGGGTTCGACCAGCCGACTCCGTCGATCACGGCGGCGAACAGCTCGGGACGCTCGGTGAGCGCGCGTCCGACCGTGATGCCGCCCGCCGAGCGGCCACCGATCGCCAGTCTCTCGGGCGCGCTGTACCGCTGCGCGCACAACTCCTGGCACACGTCGATGAGGTCGCGCCAGGTGTTGGGCTTGTTCATCAGCTGACCGGCCTTGTGCCACTCGCGCCCGTACTCGCCGCCGCCGCGCACCGCGGCGTAGCCGACCACGAAGCCGGCATCGATCAGCGCCAGGGTGCGCGGATTGAAGCTCGGCGTGTAGCCGGTGGAGCCGTACGAGCCATAGGCGCAGATCCATGCCGGCGTCTGGCCGTCGCGCTTAAGCCCCTTGCGGTAGATGAGCGAGTAAGGCACGCGCGTGCCGTCGCGCACGGTCGCGAAACGCCGCTCGCTCGTATAGCCACTGACGTCGATCGCCGGAGGCGGCGTGAGGCCGGTGGGCGCCACCTTGCCGCGCGCGTCCACCGACCAGATATCGGCGGGTGCGAGCCAGCCGGTGAAGGAGAACAGCGCGCCGTCCTCGGTCGGATCGGCGGCTAGCGCGCTCAGCGTGCCGTCGAAGGGCAGCGCGACGTCGACCGCCTCGCCATCGCGCGACAGGCGCTTCAGCCCCGCGATGCCGCCGTCCGTCATGCGCAGATACAGCCCGTCGCGGGCGCGCGCGAAGTCCTCGATGACCAGCTGGCCCTGCGGCAGTACCTCGGTGGCCCCCGCTACCGCGGGCGCGCTGACCGGCGCCTGCAATATGCGCCCGCGCGGGTGGTCCCTGTTGGCGAGCAGATAGAGCGTGTCACCGTCGATCGTGACGTCGGTGACCTCGTCCTCGAACTCCGCGACGGGCTGCCAGCGCGCGCGGTTGGCGAGGGCGTCCGCGACCGGTGCGATCAGCAGGCGTACCTCGCGGCGCACGTCCGCGAGCACCAGCAGCGCGTGGCGCGAGCCCTGGAAAGTCACCACTGCCGGCGCCTGGATCTTCTCGTATCGCACGCGCGGATCGAGTCCGCGCTTCATCAGGATGGGATCGGAGGCGGGGTCGCTGCCGAGCCGATGAAAGCGCGCCTGGCTGTCGAGGTAGCGCTCGGGCGTGTCGACCCTGCCGGTGAGCTGGTTGTAGAAGAAGCCGCTGCCGTCGTCGAGCCACGCGGGATGCGCGCCCTCGGTATTGGCAATGCGCTCGGGCAGGTCGACGCCATCCGCCACCGTGAGGATGTGCAGCACCGAGTCCTCGCTGCCGTCCCTGGAGAGTCCGTACACCAGGTGCGAGCCGTCGGGAGACGGCGACCACCAGTCGAGCGACATGTGGCTGGTGGCGCTGCTGAGTGCGGTGGGATCGATCAGCACGCGCCTGACGCCGCGCTCCTCGACCAACAGGCGATAGTTGTCGGCGCTCGCGGGACGCTGCTCGAAGAACAGCTTGCCACCGGCGCGCTCGGCCTGCCGCGTAAGCGCCGCATCTCCCGAGAGCCGCTCGATGCGCGTCAGCAACGCAGCCCTGCCGGGGATCGCATCCAGCACGGCACGTGTGTGCGCGTCCTGTGCCTCGAGGAACGGCAGCCAGTCCGGCTCCTGGTCGTTCTCCATCCAGCGGTACGGATCGCGCAGCGTCTCGCCGAAGTAGCTGTCGCTCACGACCGCGATGCGCGCCACCGGCGCGGGCGGTACCGCGGACGGGGCCGCCGCCACGGCAAGCGCCAGGGGCTCACGACGATTGATGGCGGTCATGCGGGCCCTTCGCTGGTCAGAGTCAGTGGGCAGCGGGTTCCGGCAGCCAGCGCACCTGCTGGCGCAGCTCGCCGGCGACGTCGTCTACGGGCGTCTTGCCGCGCGCCAGCACCGCGATGCTGCCATCGCCGGCCGGCACGATCACCCCGGTCATGCCTCCCTCGTGGAAGTCATCGGGCGCCGTCAGGTGCTCGTGGCGCAGGATCAACACCGTCACCGGACCGCGATTGGTCTGCACGACGAGGTGCGGCACGTAGTGCCCGCGGAACCAGCAGCTCTGCGCATAGACGATTCTGTTGGAAGTGAGGTCGAGGCCGATGCCGGAGTTCCTCAGCGAGTGGTCGAGTGCGGCGGGGCTGACCTGCAGGGTGCCCAGCCAGCTGTCCGGCTCGCCCTTGACGTGTGCCACGACTTCGCGCGCCAGCGCATCCGTCGGGCGCAGCAGCCAGACGCCGAGCCCCGCCGCCATCGCGAGCGCCAGCGAGGCGGCGAGCGCGTACTCGCGCCACACGGTCTTGCTGCGCTGCGGCTGCGCGGCGCGGATCTCGGGCGGCTCGGCCAGCGCGCGGCGGATATCGGCGTTGAGGCGGCGCATCTCCTCGTGGAACGCGTGGCAGCCGGGACAGCCTCGCAGGTGCTCCTCGAGGTCCCGCCCGGCCGAATCGGGGTCGGCGCCGAGCAGCAGCCGCACGTCCTCGCAGATCATGCCGGCTCCTCGCGCGGCGCGGCCTCGGCGGCCGGACCGGCGGCGCACAGGTCACGCAGCTTCCGGCGCGCGCGGAACAGCCGCGTCAGCACCGCGGTAGCGGTGAGCTCGAGCTCGCGCGCTATTTCCTCCGTCGAGAAGCCGCCCAGCACCTGCATGACGAGCGGCTCGCGGTATTCGATCGGCAGCTTCATGATGCCGTAGCGCAGCGCCAGCAGCCCGGGGTCGGTCGCGGCGCTGGCGGCGTTGTCGGCGATATCGACTGCATCATCGAGGCACACGAGCTCCAGGCGCTTGCGTTCGTACAGCCGCGCATGCTCGCGCCTGACGATCGTCAGCAGCCAGGCACGGGCCGCGGCCGGGTCCTTGAGAGCGTCCCGCGAACGCCAGGCGCGCAGCAGCGCCTCCTGCACGATGTCCTCGGCAATCGACCGGTCACGTGCCAGCCATTGCGCGAAGCGCAGCAGATCCGGCCGCAGCGACTCGAACAGTTGCGTGAGGCCCGCGCCCGCGGGCGCTCTGCGCAGCCGCTCACTAATAGACGAGACCGGGGATTGCGACGGCAGATTGCGCATGGACCCAGGGGCCGTGAGAACCGCGGCGATTATATGTGCGGTGCACGGCGCCAGTGGCAATATCGGGTCAGTGCGCCCGGTCTTTACGCTGAAACACCCGCTGCACAGGAGTCACTGTGAAACACCTCGTCCGCTGGCTCATCGACTGGCCCGAAAGCGTCGCCGGCTACCTCAGCTGGCTCGCGCCGCTGTTTGCCCGCATCACCGTCGGCTGGGTGTTCCTGTGGAGCGGCTGGGGCAAGCTCAACGACCTGCCCACCGTTACCGAGAACTTCGTCGGCTGGGGCATCCCCTTCCCGCAGCTCCTGTCGCCGTTCGTGTCGGGAGTTGAGTTCTTCGGCGGGTTGTTCCTGCTCGCCGGGCTCCTCAGCCGCATCTCCGCCGGTGCACTGGGCATCACCATGATCGTCGCCATCCGCTCGGCCAAATGGGGCGACGTGGATTCGCTCGAGACGCTGCTCGGATTCGACGAGTTCGAGTACCTGGCGCTGTTCCTGTGGATCGCGATCGCCGGACCCGGACCGCTGTCGGTCGATCACTGGCTGCAGCAGCGCTTCGGCCTGCGGGGAGCGCGGTCCGGCGCAGCAGCGGGTGCATAAAACCGCCGGGCGTAAGAAAATAACCAACGCCCCGGTCTGCTCACGTGACCGGGGCTTTCTGCCCGGTAAGTTCAACGCGTATTCACAACACCTGAGGACCATCAAAATGAGCAAGAACAGCACCGGCGTCGCTCTCGCGACCGCAGCGGCCATGCTCTTCGGCTTCGCGGGCGCCGCCTCTGCGGCGGACGCTCCTGCGGCGGCCGCACCGGCCACGATCCATTGCCATGGCGTCAATGCCTGCAAGGGACAGTCGGCCTGCAAGAGCGCGAACAACGCCTGCAAGGGACAGAACTCCTGCAAGGGCAAGGGCTTCCTCGAGATGACCAAGTCCGACTGCAAGGATGCCAAGGCCAAGATGAAGGCAGACTCGGGCGCCAAGTAAGGGCGGCCGTTGGCCGCCGGCCGCGGCAGCTTGCGGCGTGCGGTCCGAGCCCCGGCGCGGCAGGGCGTAACCGGCCCGACCGCGCCGGGGTTCTTTATTTCGGGGACCCGGGCAGGCCGTCGAAGAAGTCCACCACGCCCCTCTCCAGCGAATACTCGGCGCCCACCACCAGCAGGCCGTCCTTCTCGATCAGCTGCTCGAGCACCTCGGAGCCGTGGCGCAGGTGATCGGCGGACATGCGGATGTTGGCCCGCACCGCCTGCTGCACCAGCGCGTCGCGCCCGCCGGTGGAGCCGGCTTCGAGCAGTCCTTCGACGGCCGGACGGATGCGATTGACGATCGAGCGCAGGTTCGGCGACTGATCCCTGCTCGGACGAGTGAGCTGGTCGAGCGTCGCGTGGATCGCGCCGCAGTTGGAATGGCCGAGCACTACCACCAGGCGCGTGCCGAACGCCTCGGCCGCGAACTCGACGCTGCCAATCTGCGAAGGCGCGACGATGTTGCCGGCCACGCGGATCACGAACAGGTCGCCGAGCCCCTGGTCGAAAACGATCTCCGCCGGCACACGCGCATCGGAGCACCCGAGAATGATGGCAAGCGGCTCCTGCCCGGCCGGCAGCTCGCGCCGCCGTGCACGCGCCGGGCCCGCCTCGCCGAGCTCGGCGACGAAGCGGCGGTTGCCGTCGCGGAGCGCAGCAAGGGCGGTCAATGCGGGTGTCATCGGCGCCACCGTACCGGGCGGCGCGACCGTTGCCAACCTCGACACACGTGACCGCAGCCTCAGGTCCGCCGCCGCACGCCCCGGGTGGGTTGTGCCGCGAGCGGGTCCTCCGGCCAGTAGTGCCTGGGATAGCGGCCGCGCAGGTCCTTGCGCACCTCGTGGTAGGCGCCCCGCCAGAAGCTCGCCAGGTCGCGCGTCACCTGCACCGGGCGCTGCGCCGGCGACAGCAGCCGCATCGTGACCGGCACACGGCCGCGATCGATGCGCGGCGTCTGCGCGAGACCGAATACCTCTTGCAGGCGCACCGCCACCGCCGGCGCGTCCTCGCCCTGGTAGTCGACGCGCACGCGCGAACCGCTCGGCATGAGGAGCTCCGCCGGAGCACGCTCATCGAGCGAGCGCTGCTG
>JASHVF010000290.1 GCA_030039615.1 Gammaproteobacteria bacterium
GTGGCGCCGAGTGGCAGCCGGCGAGCAGCGCCACGGCGGCGAGCGCGAGCGGCGCAGGCACGCTGCCGCGGAGCGCCGCGGCGCGCTTACTCGAGCTTCGCGACCACATCCTCGGTCAGCTCCGTCTTCGCGTAGCGGGCAGGCTTCAACTCGGCAAGCGCGGCGAAGCTCTTGCGCACCCATTCATCGTAGACGCCGTCCTTGGCGCGCGCGGCATTGAGCTCGTGCGCCTTGATGGCCTGTTCCTCGAACGGAAACACCTGCTCCTCGAGCAGCGAGTTGTATTCCTCGAGTGCGTCGCCCTTGAGGGTCGGAGGCCGGTCGGAATTCATCACGTCGTGGGCCAGCGTGCGGTAGAGCTCCGCCATCTCGTAGGTGGCCGCGGTGGTCACCTCCGCGACCTGGTAGTCGGCGGCCGCCTTGTAGCCGTCCATGGCCGCCTCCAGCGCCTGGCGCTTCGCCACCAGGCTCTTCTTCAGGGGCGCGGTGAGGCGCACCGCGCGGAAGGCATCGCGCGCGGGCGCGGCGAGCGTGAGTTGCGCCCTGGCCGCGAGATAATGCGTGCGCTCGGTGCGCTGCGCGCCCGCCTGGGCGTCGGCCGCGATGATCTGCCGGTACCAGTAGTCGCGCCGCGTGACATCGCCCGCCTTGCTGGCGTAATCCGCGAGCCGCTGCCGCGCCTCGACCGCATCGGCGACCGGCGTCGGGTTGCCGGCGACGAACTTCTCCAGCATCGCCACCGCCTTCGGGGTATTGCCCGCCTTGGCGTACAGGTCTGCCGACTGCATGAGCGCCTCGCGCTTCACGGCGGGGTCCTCGCTCGGGCTCGCGGCGATGCGCTCGAATTCCGCGGCCGCCTCGCCCGGACGGCCGGCCTCGCCGTAGGCGACGGCGAGCTTGCGCGTCACGTCCGCCGAGAACGGGCTCGTCGGATAGTCGCGCCGGAACGCCTCGAGCACGCCGATTGCCCGATCCCAGCTCTTGAGCTGAATGAGCTGCGCGGCGGCGTCGTACTCGGCGTTGGGGCGGATCTTCGAGTCGGGCGCCACGCGCGCGACGCGCAGATAGTCCTCGACCGCGCCGGCGGCGTCGCCCGCCTTCTGTTTGGCCTCGCCCTGCTTGTAGACGGAGGCCGCGAGGCGCTCGGTGAGATCGGCGCGCATCTTGGGGTCATCGCCGGCGAGCGCGCGCGCCTGCACGAAGGCCGGCTCGGCCTTGGCATATTCCCCCTGGTCGAAGTGCGACTGCGCGATGATGGTCCAGCCGATACGCTGCTTGGCGGCATCGACCGGCGGCTGCCGTGCGAGCAGCGACTCGGCGACGCTGATGGCGCGCGGCCGGTCGCCGGCGGCGTAGATGTCCTCGGCGGCGCGCGTCAGCACGCCGGCGCTGTCGGGGTGCTCGGGGAAGGTCTGCGCGAACTTGACCCCGGCATCCGTGGCGCGCTTGTGCCAGGCGTCCTTGTCGGCAGCGGCGAGCTCCGCCTCGCCCTTCTGGTAGGACACCAGCCCCGCGTAGGCCGCGGTCGCCGACTTGTCGTTCTTCGGATAGTCGTAGGCGGTATGCGCGTACTCGGTGGCCGCCTCCTCATAGTGGTGGCTGAAGAACAGCGCATCCGCGAGCAGGTAGTTGGTGGCGGCGGAGTCGGCATCCCCGGGGAACGACTTGAGGTAGGAGCGGTACCAGCGGGCCGCCTCCTCGTAGTCGGCGGCGCGGCCGCTCTTCTGCGCATTGGCGTGGAAGTAGGTCGCCACGTCCTTGAGATTGGTCTTGAGCTCGGCGACCACCCTGGGGTTGGCCTCCCGGGTGCGCGTCTTCCAATAAGGCGAATCGAAGTTATAACGCTCGACGAACTCGTGCTTGCCGTCGAGCACCAGCTGGCTGAAGCCGCCCTTGCCGTAGGCTTCGATGGCCGCCATGGCGAGGTTCGGCGCCTGGTCGCTGTAGGGGTCGAGCGCCACGTAGGCACGGTAGGTGCTGGCAGCGTCCTGAAAGCGCTGCTTGTCGACGTACAGGTCGCCGAGCCGCTGATAGAGCAGATAGGTGTAGGGACGCTCGCCCTGCGCCTTCACGTACTGCTCGAGCGAGGCGGCGCCTTCGTTATATGAGAAGGTGATGCTCATCACCCGCAGCGTATCCTCGACCAGCTCGCGGTCGGCGCGCTTGAGGCTCTCGAGGGGCCGGCTCTTGCCGCTGGTCCCGAGCTCATGGTCGAGCACCTTGCCGAAGGACGGCAGACTCTCCTCGGCGCGCCCTTCCTTGAAGAGCGACCAGCCGTGCTTGTAGAGACTCTGCTGGTAGAAGCCGGACGCCGGGCCGCGGGCAATCGATGCCGCGTAGGCATGCTCGGCATCCACGTAGCGCTTGGCGGAGAACAGCAGCTCGCCGCGCCGAAACTGCACCTCGGCGAGCTGCGGGGTGTTCGGGTAGCGCTGCACGACCTGATCGAGCGCGTTGAGCGCCGGCTCGGGCTGCCCGGTGACCTCGTAGGCGCGCGCCAGCTGGTACAACACCTGGTCGTTGCGCGCGTAGTCGGGGTAGGCCTTGAGAAGCGTCGTGTAGAGCCGCACGGCCTCCGCACCCTGCAGGTCCTGCGCGGTGACCTCCTGCTCCATGCGCGTCAGCTCGCCGGCGTCCAGGTTCAGGTCGGCGAGGCGCCGCATCGCCTCGGCCCGCAGCTTCGGATCGGTGTTCGAGAGCTCGAGGAAGCGGCGGTAATTCTCCATCGCCTTCTCGACGCTCGGGCTGGCGAGCGCGTCCTTGTGCACCTCGACCGGGTGGGACTTTAGATCGCCGATGGTCGCGCCGGCGGGCGGAGACTGGGCGAGGAGCGGCAGCGGCAGCGCGCCCGCTGCCGCGAGGGCTGCGACCATGAGCGCCGCGCGCCTCATCGCGGCGGCTCCTCGCTCTTGGGTTGTGGCGTCTCGGGCGGCGGGCCCTCGGGGGCCGGTGCCTGCTCGGACGGCTCCGCGGGCTGCTCCGGCGCGCCCTGCTGCTCGGCCGCCGGAGCCTTGGCGGGCACCGCGCCCGCGTTGGCCGCGCGATCGTACATGCCGGCGAGCGCGAAGCGCGCCTGCACCTGGTAGCTCGCGAGGCGCGCCTTCTGGTCCTCGAGCTCGTCCACGGCGAGCCGCGCGAGGTAGTCGGCCTGCCCCTGCTCGGTGACAGCCAGGCGCGCCTGCAGCGCCTCGATGCGGGCTTTGAGCGCGGCGATACGCTCGGCGAACTCGCCGGTGTTGGTCGGCACGGCGCGCCGCGCCTGCTCCACGCGGATCCAGCGGCTCTGCGCCTCGTGCAGCGCGAGGTTGAGATCCTTGAGCGAGCGCTGCTGCTCCCACAGGCGGGCGCTGTAGGCGTCGTTGAGGTGGAAGAACAGCACGCCCTTCACCAGCGCCAGCCGCTCGCGCAGCTCGGCGTTCTCCGGCGTGTCGGGCGCGCCGGCCAGCGCCGCCTCGATGCGCTGGATGCGCGCCCACTGCTCGCGTTCGGTGTCGGTGCCGAGAGCGGCGACGTCATGCCGCGCCTGGATCGTCTGCAGTTCGCCGGCGAGCTCGACGTTGCGCTGTTGCAGCTGCGTGACCACACCGGAGGCGAGCAGTGCGTCGACCTTCGGCAGCCGCTGCGCGTAGGCGCGCTCGCGCGTGTCGATCATGTCCTCGTAGGCCTCCATGTCGTAGCCGCCGCGCTCGAGCATGTCGCCCATGTGCACCAGGTCGCGGTAGTTCTTCAGTCCTTCCTGGAAGTCGTTGCCGGCGAGCACCACGTACAGATAGCGCGACTCGGGCGCGTCCGGCAGGTTCTTCAGCTGCCAGAACCATCCGAAGGTCTCGCCGCCGCCATGGCCGCTCTCGAGGACGCGCTTGAGCATGTCGCCGTCCTCGATGCGCCCGATGGCCGCATCGAGCCGGCCGTTCTCGGCCTGGAAGGACTCGACGGCGCTTTCGTAGTACTCGGCCGACTGTGCATTGGCGTTGAGCTTGCCGAAGGCGTACGGCACCGCGAGGTACGACTCCTGCACCGCCGCGTCGAGTACGTCGCGCTTGCGCAGCTCCATCCACGGGCCGAGCGCGCCCTGGTAATCCCCGAGCGACGCCTCGGCCCAGCCGGTGCCGAGCAGCGCCTTGTTCGAGTACGGTCCATTGAGCCGCACACGCTCGAGCGCGGGCAGCGCCCTCGCCGGCTCGCCCCCCTGGAGGTAGGCGAAGCCGAGCGCCAGATTGGCCCGATCCTTCAGCGCCCGCAGCTCCTCGGAGCCCGCCGGCATGGTGCCGACGCCGCTGAGGAAGGGATCTGCGTCGGCCAGGCGGTTGCTGCGCGCCAGCGCCACTCCCAGGTTGAAGCGCGCGTAGGCCGACCAGTTATAGGTGCCGCGCCAGGCCGACAGCAGGCGAATCGCCTCCTCGAGCTTGCCCTGGTGGATGAGCACGTTGCCGAGCAGCAGCTCCTTCTGCGCCTCGAGCTCCGGCGACATGCGGCCGTTGACGCGCGAGAGCGCCTGCGCCGCCTTGTCGAGATAGCCGCGCGCGTACCACACCTGCGCCAGGTAGAACCAGGCGACGTTGCGCACGCCGCTCGGCACCGGATCCTTGAGCAGCGCCTCGAAGCGCCGTCCCGCCTCGTTGTGCATGCCGAGGGCGAGGTACAGCCCGCCCATCAGCAGCTGCGCATCCTCCTCGTGATGCGGCATGCGGTTCCAGTGCTCGTAGGCGGAGAGACGCGTGAGCGCCTCGAAGTCCTCGTGCTGGTAGTAATAGAAGAGCGCGTCGCCGTAGTAGAGGTCGCGCACACGGATCTCGGGGAGCTTCTCCGGGTCGTGGCGCCGCGCCAGCGCCGGCGCAGCGAGCAGCGCCAGCGCGAGTCCGGCCAGAAACACACGCGCGAGCGAACCAGTCATGACGCGCGCTATTCCCAATCCTTGATCTCGAACTCCGGCTGGAGCTTTCTCTGCCGGTCGTTGATCTTGAGCTCGAGGTATTTGGCCCCGATGCCCTTCTCGAACCTGATGGAGGCGCCGCGCTTGTAGGGGCGGTCGTTGGGCCCCTTGCCGTCGAAGAAGGCCACCAGCTCGTGCTGGCCGACCTTGAGATTACCTATATACAGCCGCTGCACCCCTCCCTTGAGCAGCGCCTCGACCTCGCGCGGCGTGTACAGATAGTTGATCACTTCCTTGTTGTCGATCTTCAGCTGCACCGAATCGAGCGCGAAGAAATCGCCGACGTCGACCGCGAGGAACACCGCGACCTGGGTGTTGGCGGGGAACAGCAGCTCCTCCTCGAGGATGAACAGGTCGCGGTTGAGATCGACCACGTCCTTCTTCAGTCCCTGCACCTGCTCGTCCAGCCCGCGCGTGTCGGCGGCGGCTTCGCCGGCGGCGGGCGCGGCAGCGGCGCCGGCCGCCGGGGCAGCCGTCTCCGGGGCCGTCGCG
>JASHVF010000291.1 GCA_030039615.1 Gammaproteobacteria bacterium
GAGAAGCTCGAGCGGCCGGAGATGCTGATCGGGCAGACCTACAAGATCAAGACGCCGATCTCCGATCACGCGATGTACGTGACCATCAACGACATCCTGCTGAACGAGGGCACCGAATACGAGCAGCGCCGGCCGTTCGAGATCTTCATCAACTCGAAGAACCTCGATCACTACCAGTGGATCGTGGCGCTGACGCGCATCATCTCGGCGGTGTTCAGAAAGGGCGGCGACGTCACCTTCCTGGTGGATGAGCTCAAGGCCGTGTTCGACCCGCGCGGCGGCTACTGGCAGCCGGGCGGTAAGTTCATGCCTTCGATCATCGCCGAGCTCGGCCACGTCATCGAGAAGCACCTGCAGGCCATCGGGCTGATGAGGAAGACCCAGCTCGATACGCACCAGCAGAAGCTCGTCGACGAGAAGCGCGCCGAGTACGAGGCGCGCGCCAAGCAGACCGATGCCTTCGCCAAGACACATTTCCCGGAGGGGGCGCAGCTGTGCGCCCGCTGCAGCACCGCGGCCGTCGTCATGATGGACGGCTGCATGACCTGCCTCAATTGCGGCGATTCCAAGTGTGGTTGAGCGACTCCTCGAGAAACACCAAGCTGACAGAGAAACACATTTGGTCCACGAGGCAGCCCTGAGCGGCTGCCTCTTTTTTTAAGGCGGGCAAAAAAAACCCCGCGAGGTGCGGGGTTGTCGGTCGCTTGCTTGTGTGGAGGAGCGTCTTCTCGTTGTTATATCTGTGCGCGCTCGGTGTCCGGCTTGTCGCTCTTGTTCCGGACCCGGCCTTTCTTCGTAAATGCCCTGGCTCGCTTGCTTCCCGAAGGCGGCTGTCGAGCCGCTGATGGGTATATATGAGCAACACCCGTGCCAGGGGACGAAAGCTCTGAAGGGATGCGACATACTTCGACCGAGGTGCTGTACAAATGTGACGCAGCGCACGATCGGAGGGCTTATCCGGAGTTTTGACGGCGGTAATGGATCTCATGCGGGCCGCTCCGAATGGTGCGAAAAGACCAAAGTGTCAAGATATTCGACGCTTTTAGGAGGCTTCGGCTGGCCCCCGAGATCTTCGAGGAACCGCAAGTTGCTGAAATTACGTGATAATTCGATGTCATTTGGGGTGTAAATGAGGCCGACACCCCCTAAAGCAGGCCCTCACGCGCGGGCGGTCCTGCTGCTCGCCGCCATCGGGCTCTTCGCGGCCGTGCCCGGCTTCGCAAATCCGGACGCGATGCCACGGCCGGCGGCGCTCGAGCCCGACGTGCAGTTCTGGATCCGCGTGTACACGCAGGCCGACACGAACTCGGGGTTCCTCCACGACCAGTACAACCTCGCCGTCGTGTACGAGACGGTGCACTTCGCGCCCGACTCCTCGCAGAGTGCGCGCGAGCGCGACGTCGACGCGCGGCGCGAACGCATCGCCGCGGCGCTGCGTCGCATCGCCGCCGCCGGTGACAACCCGCTGTCGCCGGAGGATGAGCGCATCAAGGATCTGTGGGGCGCGGCCGCCACCCCGTCACGCCTGCGCGAGGCGGTGGACGACATCCGCTTCCAGCTCGGTCAGGCGGACCGCTTTCGCGCCGGTCTGATCCGCTCGGGCGCGTGGGAAACCCACATCGCCGAGACGCTCGCCAACCGCGGGCTCCCGGCCGAGCTCGCGGTGCTGCCGCACGTCGAGTCCTCGTTCAACCCGGCGGCCTACTCCAAGGTCGGCGCGGCGGGCATGTGGCAGTTCATGCGCTCGACCGGCCGGCGCTACATGCGCATCGACAGCTCGGTCGACGACCGCCTCGACCCGTTCCGCTCCACCGAGGCGGCGGCGCAGCTGCTCGGCTACAACTACCGCGTGCTCGGCACCTGGCCGCTGGCGCTCACCGCCTGGAACCACGGCACCGCCGGGATGCTGCGCGCCAAGGAGCAGCTCGGCACGGACGACATCGTCACGATCCTGCGCCGCTACAACAGCCGCACCTTCGGCTTCGCCTCGCGCAATTTCTACGTGTCGTTCCTCGCCGCGCTGGACATCGACCACAACCCCGAGAAGTACTTCGGCGAGGTGCAGAAGCAGAGCGAGGCGAAGTTCCAGGTGGTGCCGGTACCGGGCTACGTGTCGATGGCGACGCTCGAGCACGTGCTCGACGTGCGGGCCGACACGCTGCGCGCGCTCAATCCGGCGCTGCTGCGTCCGGTATGGGACGGTCAGCTGCGGGTGCCGCGCGACTATCACCTGCGCCTGCCGCTCGACGGCGAGCAGTGGACCCCGGAGCTGCTCGCGCACCAGCTGAACCCGCACGAGCTGTACGCCGGGCAGCCGCAGCCCAAGCGCTACAAGGTGCAGGACGGCGATACGCTCGCCAGGCTCGCCGACCGCTACGGCGTGCCGATCGAGACGCTGGCGCGCATGAACCGTCTGCGCGTCAGCGCGGCGCTCAAGGTCGGCCGCACCATCAACCTGCCGGAGGGCGCGACGCAGCAGCTCGCGGCGAGCACCGGCGTCGCCCCGGCCGGCGGCGCGGCGGAGACGGGCGGCGTGCCGGCGGCGGTCGCACAACGCGAGAGCGCCGAAGATGCGGCCGCGATCGCCACCATCACCGTGGTCGCGAGCCGCGAGCAGCCGGTGTCGGCGGCGCAGGCCGAGGCTTTGAGCCCCGCGCTCGGGCCGGCGGCCGAGCCGCAGCACGACGCCGACCCGACCGACTACAGCGTGGCGGCGGACGACAGCATCCGCGTGGCCGCCGAAGAGAATCTCGGCTACTACGCCGACTGGCTCGAGGTGAGCGCGCAGCACCTGCGCGATCTCAATCACATGAGCGCCAGGAAGCCGGTGTTGGTCGGGCGCCGCCTCAAGCTCGATTTCCACAAGGTGGCGCACGACGCCTTCGAGCAGAAGCGGCGCGACTTCCATCAGCAGCTGCAGGCGGCGTACTTCGCCGCGCACCGCATCTCCGGCACCGAGATTTACATAGCGCGTTCCGGCGACTCGCTCTGGACCGTGACCAAGCGCGCCAAACAGCTGCCCGAGTGGCTGCTGGTGCAGTACAACCCCGACGTCGATTTCAGCGAGCTGCGCCCCGGTACGCAGATCGTGATTCCGCGCGTCGAAGAGGTCGGCAGCGCCGGATGAAGGGTGTGATCCAGGTACATGGTCCGGATCAGGTCGCCCGCTATAATCGGCTTCACTTGCGTGGCGGATGATCCCTGGAATCTCATGATTGTCAGGAACTTGGCGGCAACCCTGGTGCTGGCCGGCGCGGCGATGGCCGCGCACGGTGACGCGCTTTCGGTAGCCGAGGGGAGCAGCCAGCAGACGTCGCTCACCAGCGACACGCTGCCCGCGGTGGATCGCATCGTGGTGAAGAAGACCGAGCGGCGCATGTACCTCATGCATGGCGGCAACGTGGTGCGCTCCTACCACGTCGCGCTCGGGCTCTCGCCGACCGGACAGAAGGAGCGCGAAGGCGACTTCCGCACTCCCGAGGGCAGCTATCACCTCGACGTGCGCAACCCGCGCAGCGACTACTTCCTCTCGATCAAGGTGTCCTATCCCAACGAAACGGACACGAAGCGTGCACGCGCCCGGCACTGGGACACCGGCGGCTCGATCATGATCCACGGGCTGCCCAACCTCATGAAGCACGATCCGGACTACTACCTGAACCACGACTGGACCGACGGCTGCATCGCCGTATCCAACGCGGACATGGTGGAGATCTGGATGCTGGTTCCGGACTCGATACCCATCGACATCGATCCCTGACAGGCCGGCAGCGGCAGCGTCCCGTGCACGGGGCGCTCGCGGCACCTCGCCGGGCGCACCGCCACCCGACATAACATTCCCACCGTGGCCAGCAACACCTCAGAATTCGTCGACGCACGCGTCGGCCCGCGCGGCAGTCTCGAGAACCTCTCGCAGTCGGAGATCGACAAGCTGCTGGATGCCGGGCAGGCGGGTCTGTACCCGCTGTTTCGCCGCTGCGCGCTCGCGGTGCTCAACTCCGGCGCGCGCACCGATAACGCCAAGGAGATCTTCGACCGCTACCGTGACTTCGACATCCGCATCGTGCGCCACGCCTGGGGCGTGAAGCTCGAGATGCGCAACGCCCCGGCGTCCGCCTTCGTCGACGGGCAGATGATCCGCGGCATCAAGGAGCACCTGTTCGCGGTGCTGCGCGACGTGGTGTTCACCTCCAACGAGATTCTCTCGAGCGGGCGCTTCGACCTGGGCGACCCCGCCTCGATCACCAACGCCGTGTTCCACGTGCTGCGCAACGCCCGCATCCTCGATTACAAGGCGCGGCCGAACCTGGTGGTGTGCTGGGGCGGCCACTCGATCACGCGCGAGGAGTACCAGTACACCAAGGACGTCGGCTACGAGCTCGGCCTGCGCGCGCTCGACGTCTGCACCGGCTGCGGCCCGGGCGCCATGAAGGGCCCGATGAAGGGCGCGACCATCGGTCACGCCAAGCAGCGCATCGAGGGCAGCCGCTACATCGGCATCACCGAGCCCGGGATCATCGCCGCCGAGCCGCCCAATGCGATCGTCACGCAGCTGGCGATCATGCCGGACATCGAGAAGCGCCTCGAGGCGTTCGTACGGCTGGCGCACGGCATCGTGGTGTTCCCGGGCGGCGCCGGCACCGCGGAGGAGATCCTCTACCTCGCGGGCACACTGCTCGAGCCGGCGAACCGCGAGCAGCCGTTCCCGGTGGTACTCACCGGGCCAAAGGACAGCGCGCCGTACTTCGAGCACATCTGCCGCTTCATCGGCGGCACGCTCGGGCCGGAGGTGCTCGAGCGCCTCGCGGTCATCATCGACGACCCGCCGGAAGTCGGCCGGCGCATGGTGCAGGGCGCGCAGACCGTGCGCGAGTTCCGCCGCAAGCGCAACGACTCCTACAACTTCAACTGGCTGCTGCAGGTGCCGGCCGAGTTTCAGCGCCCGTTCGAGGTGACCCACGCCTCGATGCGCGCGCTGGACCTGAGGCGCGACCAGCCGGTACATCAGCTGGCCGCCAACCTGCGGCGCGTCTTCTCCGGCGTCGTGACCGGGAACGTCAAGGACTTCGGTATCCAGGCGGTCGAGCGCTTCGGTCCCTATGAGCTCGCCGGCGACCCCGGCGTCATGCGGCTGCTGGATGAGCTCCTGAGCGCCTTCGTCGCGCAGAAGCGCATGCGCCTGCCGGGCAGCGCCTACCGGCCGGTCTACCACCTGGTAGCCTGAGCGCCGCGGCGCCGGCGGCCCGCTGTTGCGCTCACGACCCCGGTCTGCGCAGCGCGCAGCGCCGTTACATAACGCTCTGCCGGGCGCACATTTTTTCCAGAGCGTACGAGAGCTGTGTCATAGCAGTAAGCAGCGCGCGGCGCGCTTCCGTTTGCCTGTGAACCAGTTCCTGCGCCCGCAGGACGAAGGCCGTACGCTCGCCTTCAAGAGTATGCAGGAGCTTCCATGAGCTCATCCAACAGGAGCAGGGACGAAGCCGGCGCGGCACACGAGCCGCCGGCGCAGCAGGGCGGCAGTCCCACGGGAGGCGCCGACGCATACGCCACGTGGCTCGACCGCATGCAGCGCGCACGTGCGCGGCAGGCGGCGATCACGCGCAACCTCTACACCTGGTCGAACTACAAGAGCTGGGCCGACCAGGTGCGCGATTCCTGGCAGGGCGGCGATGGCCTGAAGACCACGGCCCCCCCGCCAAAGACCCCGAAGAAATAAGCCGCAGATCTCCGGGCGCCGCGCGCCCTCCCCTGAAAGCCCGAGCGCGCTCCTCAGAGCGCCGCCGCCGTTTCCGCTGCGACCCCGTCGACCGCCGGATGGGCGGCCGCGTGCGCCTCGTTCGGGCGCGCCTCGGGCGCTTGCGCCGGCGGGGCCGCCTCCTCGGGCGCTTGGGACGCGGGCTGCGGCGGGGAATCGCCGGCGGGCTGCTCTGTGCCCTCTGGAGGCGCGCCGCGCGGGCTGAGCGAGTCGTCCGCGGTCCCCGTGAGCCAGGTCACGAGCGAGCCCCACTGCTCGACGTCGCTGCGTGCGAGGTAGCTCTTCATCTCGTGAACACCCGTGCCCTGCTCGGCGGCGCGCACGTAGTTCTGCGAATCACGGATGATGGCCACGATCGGGATCCCGAGCGTGTGCAGGAAGCGGATCAGCGCCTGATACATGAGGGTGTTGCGCCGCACGCGGTTGGCGATGACGCCGATGCGGTTCTCCTCGCGCGGAATCTTGGCCACCAGCAGCAGGTCGCCGATGCAGCGCGAGCAGGTATGGATATCGATGTCGGACGGCAGCACCGGCACGAGGATCTTGTGCGCGTCGCGGGTGATCTCCGGAAGCTGCCGGGGCTCGACCGCCGCCGGGGTGTCGACGATCACATGGGTGGCCTCGTCGGGAATGCGCAACTGGAACGAGCGCGTCGTGCGGCTGTCCTTCGCGAACGCCGCGATTACGTGGATCGGCGGCTGTGTCGGCTGGCGCTTCTTCGCCCAGCGGACCGAGGATCCCTGCGGATCGAAGTCCATGAGGACCGGCCGCTGGCCGCGGGTGGCGAAGTAGCTCGCCAGGTTGGTCGCAATGGTCGTCTTGCCGGACCCGCCCTTAGGGTTCAGGACGACGATGCGCTGCATGATGGCTGGTGGGGTTCTGTAATGTCGGCGCGACGCGGGTCTCATCAAGCGTACGCACGCCCCCGGATGCCTGCAAGCCGACGCGCGATTGTGAGCGCGCGCACGCCGCCGCGCCCGCCGTCTCCGTAGAGTCGGCCCAATGGAGATCTTCCTGCACCTTTGGGACGAGCTCGACGACCTGGCGAGCCTCTGTCGCCACGCGGCGACCTCCACGGCCTCCGAGCTCCTCGACGCCGCAGCGCCCCTGGCAGCCGGCGCCGCCGCCTGCGGCCTGCTGGTGCTCGAGGGTGCCTCCCGGGCGCTGCGCCTCACGGCCTGATTTTCCGGTCGGCCGCACCCCGCGGCGCTTGAAAATTTCGCGCTGACTCCCAAGATCGCCGTCCTGTAAGCCGCATTCGAGCGGCGGATGGCGCGCATGCAAGGTACCGAAACCCCGGACGCCGGCACGACCCGGCAGACGCACGGCTTCCAGGCTGAGGTTCGTGAGCTTCTGAAGCTCATGATCCATTCGCTCTACAGCCACCGCGAGATCTTTCTCCGCGAGCTCATCTCCAACGCATCGGATGCCTGCGACCGGCTGCGCTTCCTCGCGATCGCCGACAGCTCGCTGCTCGCCGCCGACCCGGAGCTCAGCATCCGCGTCGATGCCGACCCGACTGCCGGCACCGTCACCATCACCGACAACGGCATCGGCATGACGCGCGAGGAGGCGATCGCCAATCTCGGCACCATCGCGCGCTCGGGCACGGCCGAGTTCTTTCGCTCGCTCCCCAAGGATGATCAGCAGGCGTCGCAGCTCATCGGCCAGTTCGGCGTGGGCTTCTACTCCGCCTTCATCGTCGCCGACCGCGTCGAGGTCCACTCGCGCAAGGCCGGCGCCGCTCCCGAGACGGGGGTGCGCTGGGAATCGCGCGCCGAAGGAGATTTCACCGTCGAGACGCTGACGCGCGCCGAGCGTGGCACATCCGTCACGCTGCACCTCAAGGAGGACGCACGCGAGTTCGCCGATGCATTCCGGCTGCGCAGCCTCATCCGCCGCTACTCCGATCACATCGGCTTCCCGGTGCGCATGCGCAAGGAGGGCGAGGCCTCGCTCGAATACGAGGTCGTGAACCAGGCGAAGGCGCTGTGGACACTGCCGCGCACCCAGATCACGGACGAGGAGTACCGCCAGTTCTACCAGTATCTGGCGCATGACTTCACCGACCCGCTCGCCTGGAGCCACAACAAGGTCGAGGGCAAGCGCGAATACACCAGCCTGCTCTACATCCCGGGCAAGGCGCCCTTCGACCTCTACCAGCGCGAGGCGGTGCGGGGCCTGAAGCTCTATGTACGGCGCGTCTTCATCATGGACGACGCCGAGCAGTTCCTGCCGCTCTACCTGCGCTTCGTGAAGGGCGTGGTGGACTCGAGCGACCTGCCGCTCAACGTCTCGCGCGAGCTCCTGCAGCAGGAGCCCGAAGTCGAGGCCATCCGCTCGGGGCTCACCCGGCGGGTGCTCGATCTGCTCGCCCGGCTCGCGAAGGACGAGCCGGAAAAGTACGCCACTTTCTGGAAGGAATTCGGCGCGGTGCTCAAGGAGGGCATCGCGCAGGACCAGGCCAATGAGGCGGCGCTGCTGCCGCTGCTGCGCTTCGCCAGCACCGCGCTCCCCGACAACAGCCCGTCCGCGAGCCTTGCCGACTACCTCGGCCGCATGCAGCCCGGACAGGAGCGCATCTACTACGTGATCGCCGAGACGCTCGATGCGGCGCGCGCGCATCCGGCTATCGAGGCGCTCAAGGCCCGCGGCCTCGAGGTGCTGCTGCTCGCCGAGCGGATCGACGAATGGGTCATGGGACAGCTCGAGACTTACGAGGGCAAGCGTTTCAAGGACGCCGCGCGCGGTGATCTCGAGCTCGGCGGACTCGCCAGCGAGGCCGACAAGATGCGCCACGACGCCGAGCTCAAGGAGAGCAAGGGGCTGCTCAAGCGCATCAAGGACTCCCTCGGCGAGCGCGTCACCGAGGTGCGCATCAGCGACCGCCTGCGCGAGTCGCCGGCGTGCCTGGTGCTCGGCGAGCACGACCTCGGGGACCGCCTGCGGCGCATGCTCGCCGCCGCCGGCCAGAAGACTCCCGACGCGCGTCCGCTGCTCGAGGTGAACGTCAGCCATCCGCTGGTGAGGTACCTCGACGCGATCGCCGACGCCGGTCAATTCAACGAGCTGGCGCAGCTGCTCTACGAGCAGGCGCAGCTCGCCGAGGGCGCCGTGCTCGCCAATCCCCCGGAGTTCGTGCTGCGGCTGAATCGCCTGCTGGTGCGGCTCTCCGCCGGCCCGCAGGACGGTTCGCCGGCCGCTAGCTCCTGAGCTCAGCCACAGGGACGTGCCCGCCGCCGAAGGCGGCGAGCATTTACTAGAATGCGCGCATGGTGCTGAAACCCCCGCGCGCCGAGCGTCTGACGATCGAAGGTCCGGCAGGGGGTCTGCAGGCGCTCATCGAGACGCCGCAGGCCGGGCACGGCGAGCCGCCCGGCGCCGTCGCCGCGTTCGCCGTCGTCTGCCATCCGCACCCGCTGTTCGGCGGCACGATGGAGAACAAGGTCGTGTATGCGGTGGCGCGCGCCTTCGAACAGCTGGGCGCGCCCGCCGTCCGCTTCAACTTCCGCGGCGTCGCCGCCAGCGCCGGCAGCTACGGCGAGGGGCGCGGTGAGAGCGAGGATGCGCTCGCGGTCATCGACTTCGGCCGGCGGCGCTGGCCCGGCGCGGCGCTGTGGCTCGCGGGATTCTCATTTGGCGGCGCGGTGGCGCTGCGGGTGGCGGCGGCCGCATCAGCCGCGCGGCTGGTGCTGGTAGCGCCCGGGATCACCCGGCTCGAGCGCGCCGACTTCGACGCCGCGCGTGGTGCGCAGC
>JASHVF010000292.1 GCA_030039615.1 Gammaproteobacteria bacterium
TCGATCGACAGGCCATTCGGCAGCGGCCAGCGGATCAGCTCGCCCGGCACGTAGCCGCGGGCGCCATAGAGCCGCACGCCGGGCAGTGTCGCCATGAGCTCGAAGCGGCGGAAGCCCGCCTGGGCGGCGGCCTGCTCGCAGCGCTCGAGCAAGGCCGCGCCGATCCCGCGCCGCGCCCACTCGGGATGCACGAAAAACGCGCGGATCTTCGCAGCATCGGTGCGCGGGTCGAGCGGCTGCGGGTCGCGGTCGGCGCGGGCGTCACCGCCAAAGAGCGTGCGCCGAAAGCTCCAGCCGCCGCAGCCGACCAGGAGCGCCGCGGCCTGCGCGACGAAGTAGCTGCCGTCCTTCAAGAGCTGCGTGTCGACGCCGAACGCACCGCGCAGCGCCCCCTCGATCTGCGCGCGCGTGTAATCGCCAACGCCGAGCCCGTGCGCCGAAGCACTGATCAGCGACTCGATCTGCGGAACGTCCTCGAGGGTCGCCGTGCGAATCGTGAAGTTCTGCGGCGATGAAGGGCTCGCAGCGCCCTGCCTCATTCGAGGCCCTCGACGATGCGCAGGTCGCGCTCGACGCCTTTGCCGAGCACGCGCAGCGCCTCCTGGTAGGCGGGAGAGTCGTGCGCGGCGATCGCCCGCGCGACACTCTCGAACTCGATCACGACGGTCCGCTCGTTGAGTCCGCCCTCGTAGACCTTGGCCGGGAGTCCGCGCACCAGGAAGCGGCCGCCCGCCGCGGTGAGGGCGGGCGCCGCGAGCTTCGCGTAGGCGGCGAGCGCCTGCGGGTCGCGCACCGAACGGTAAACCGTAATCCAGTATGCCTTGGCCACGGCGGTCAGCGCGGCAGAGAGCCCGGCCGGTCGCTGTCCCTGGGCGGGGGCTTGCCGTTGCCGGGCGGTCTGGCATCACCCGGCGGTCTGCCGCTGCCCTGCGGTCTGCCGTTGCCCGGCGGTCTGCCGTTGCCCGGCGGTCTGCCGTTGCCAGGCGGTCCGCCGTTGCCTGGCGGTCTGCCGTTACCCGGCGGCCTTACGCCTCCGGGCGGCGGCCGCCCACCGGGAGGCCGTCCGGCTCCCGGCGGCGGTGGCGGCCGCACGGGTGGCGGCGGGCGCACCCCCGGAGGGTGCGGCCGGTAGTATGGTGGCGGCCGGCCGTGCGGATAGCGATTCCAGTAGTTGTAGTAATAGTCGCGCCGGCCATACCACGGGCGGCCGCGATAGTAGTCGCCCCAGTAGGTGTTGAAGCTGAAGGTCACGATCGGGACCCCGACGACCGCCGGGCTGCTCGCGATCACGACCGGGCCGCCCGGCGATGGTGCCTGCAGGAAGGCGGCGTCCACCCAGCCGCGGTCCGGGCCGATCTGCACGTCGCACCAGTTGTAGCCATCCTCGCAGCCGAACACCTCGACGGCAGAGCCCGCCGGCATCATCACCACCGAGGGGTACTCGACGCTCGGACCCGCGCGCAGATGCACGCTGCCCGTGATGGTCGCCGTGAGTGCGAATGCTCCCGGAGCCCAGGCCGCCAGTGACAGGCCGAGCAGAGCCCGCGTCAGCCGGATGATCCGCGTCGATCGTCTGAAACTCATGACACCCTCCCTGGCCGTGCCTCGCTGAGCGCTCGAGATATACGAGCTCACGCCTGCCGCGCCGGGTCAGGAAGTCTGAGCCGCCCGGTGGCCGACGGTCAAATGACTACGGGCCTGGCGAGAGCCCGGGCGCCGCCGGGCGCTCAAGCCCCGCGCCGGGGATTCTCCGCGGTCAACCGCAACAGCTTCCACCTCAGCTCTTTGGGCGGCGCGTGCAGCTCCACCGCGATCACGCGTGCGAAGTTATCGAGCTGCAGCGAGGCATAGTGCGCGGTCCCGAAGGCGATCACCTGGCCAAGCTTCTGCCCGACCACGGTGCGTTCCACGAGGTTCAGCGGCCGCTCCGCCTCGAGGGCGAGCAGCCCGACATCCGTCTCCGGGTCATAGCTGACGTTCCTCACTTCGCAAGCCTCCAGCTCGCGGGCGAGATCGGCGCGCCCCGTGGCGCGCAGCTCCGCCGACAGATCGAAGGCAAGCTCCGGGAACGCGCCGGCGAAGGAAGGCATGCGGCCTTCTAAGCCGCTTGCGAGCCGTCCGACTCGAGCGGCGTCCAGCGCTGCTCGCGTCGGCGCGCGCGCTCGCTCGAGCTCTCGGCGGCGTAATCGGCTGGTGTCGCAGCCGGCAGCTGCCGCAGCACCGTGGTCAGCGCCGCCAGATTGATGATGCCGAAGCGGCCGCGATCGGTCTCGATCTGCGCGCCGACGTAGACGCCGCAGCGACGGCACAGCAGGAAGTCCGCGGTCTTCATGCCGAATCGATAGCGATTAAGCAGCTCGGGCGTACTGGCGCGAAAGCTGAGGGATCCGGCCGGGTCGGACGTGGTGAGCGCACCGTGCGAGCGACAGAAGCGGCACTGGCACGCGCGAACGCTCCACTCGCTCACCGCCAGCGCGGTTCGGAAAGTGAACCCCACGGCGCCGCAATGGCAGCTGCCGTCGAAGCTTTGCCGGCCGGCGGGCATGTCGCGCTGCTGGAAGGGGTGGCGCGCACCAGTGGTGAGCGCCAACGAGTTCACGCGCCGGCGGCGCCCTTCCTGTCGGAGGGCCAGTCACCAAACGCCAGGTAGTAGATGAAGATCAGATTGATCAGCGGCAGCACGACCAGCAGGCTGAGCGCCGGCGGGTGGCCGACCCTGTTGCAGATGCGCCAGAAGGGCACCACCGCTATGACCGCGAAGATCAACCAACCCATCCCCCAGCCATGAAAAAACATGCGAACTCTCCTTCCACTACGAGCGCCCACGCCAGTAACGCAGCCATACCCAGGCGAGCGCTGAGCTGAGCACGGCCCCCACCGTCAGGAAAAGCAGATCGGTGCGCAACTCGCTCTGTGTCAGGACCTCACCGCGAAAGTTGGTCCAGGCCTTCCCCGAATGCAACGCCGTCCAGACCCGCACCGCGCCAAAGATGAAGCCGGCGGCCAACAACGTCAGAACCATGCCCGCGGCGCCGGCGATGCGCCGCGGCCGCTCCCGCGGCGGCGGGCCGCCGCGCATGTGTTGCAGCGAGGGAGCCACGCCCCGGCGCCGCACAGCCGGCGGGCTCACCGGATGTAGTAGCCGGTCACGTGCCACTGGCCATCCGCTTCCTTGGTCGGCGTGACCGTCTCCGTCGCTTCGGCCTTGTGCTCGAAGCTCGTGGCGTACTGGATTACGACGTATTCGCCGTCGGGCGCCCC
>JASHVF010000293.1 GCA_030039615.1 Gammaproteobacteria bacterium
CTCCTTGTTCTCGGCGGGCTTCGGCGGCGGGGCGGGCGCGGGCTTGGGAGGGGCGGCGCGCCGCTGCTGCAGCGTCCAGGCCGCCGCTCCGCACAGCGTCGCCATGGCGAGGAACACGAAGTTCGGCATGCCGGGGATGAGGCCCATCACGCCGAGCAGCACCGCGGCGACGCCGAGCGCCTTGGGGTTGCCGAACAACTGCTTGCGCAGCTCGCCGCCCATGTCCTGGGGACGCGACATGCGCGTCACGATGATGGCGACCGCGGTCGAGAGCAGGAGCGAGGGCAGCTGTGCCACCAGGCCGTCGCCGATGGTGGGCAGCGTATAGGTGCGCGCGGCGTTCGCGAGCGACATGCCGTGGCCGAGCGTGCCGATCGCGAGCCCGCCGACCATGTTGATGAACAGCACCAGGATGCCGGCGACCGCATCGCCGCGCACGAACTTGCTGGCGCCGTCCATGGCGCCGTAGAAGTCGGCCTCGGCGCGCACCTCGGCGCGGCGCGTGCGCGCCTCGTCCTGGGTGATGAGGCCGGCATTGAGGTCCGCATCGATCGCCATCTGCTTGCCGGGCATCGCATCGAGCGTGAAGCGTGCGCTCACCTCGGAGATGCGTCCCGAGCCCTTGGTCACGACCACGAAGTTGATGATCGTGAGGATCACGAACACCACCACGCCGACGGCGAAGTTGCCGCCGATGACGAACTCGCCGAAGGAGTGGATGACGTGGCCGGCCGCCTGGTCGCCGCTGTGGCCGTTCAGCAGCACGACGCGCGTCGAGGCGACGTTGAGCGCCAGGCGCAGCAGCGTCGACAGCAGCAGCACGGTGGGAAACACGCCGAACTCGATCGGGCGCGCGACGTAGAACACCGCCATCACTACCACGATCGAGAGCGCGATGTTGAAGGTGAACAGCACGTCGAGCGCCATCGGCGGCAGCGGCAGCACGATCATGGCGAGCACCGCCAGCATGCCGGCCGGCGCGCCGAGGCCCGCGCGCAGCAGCTCGCGCAGGCTCGGGTTGGTCGGGGTGCTGTCAGCGGCGGCCATGGCGAGCTCCAGGGTCGATGCCCGGATCGATGGTCGGCAGGGGCGGTGCGGCGCCGCCGTCCTTGCGCGCCGCCTGCAGCTGCGCGAGGTAGGTGAGCACCTGCGCGACCGCGACGTAGAGCGACGCCGGAATCTCGGCGCCGATCTCGACGAAACGGTGCAGGGCGCGCGCCAGCGGCGGCGCCTCGAAGATCGGTACGCGATGCTCCGCGGCGATCTCGCGGATGCGCGCCGCGATCAGGTCCTGGCCCTTGGCCACCACGATCGGCGCGCGCATGGTCTCTTCGTCGTAGCGCAGTGCGACGGCGTAGTGGGTCGGGTTGACGACCACCACGCTGGCCTTCGGCACCTCGCGCATCATGCGGCGCCGCGCGCGCTCGTTCTGGATCTTGCGGATGCGGCCCTTGATCTCGGGCGAGCCCTCGCTGTCCTTGAGCTCCTGGCGCACTTCCTCGCGCGTCATGCGCAGCGTCTGCGTGTAGCGGTACAGCTGCCAGGGCACGTCCACCGCGGCGATGAGCGCGAGCGTGGTGGCGAGCGCGAGCAGCGCCACGCCGGTGATCGAGGCGGCATGCGCGATCGCCACCGGCACCGGCTCGGCGCTGAGCGCGAGCATCGCGCCCGACTGGCGCCACAGCACCAGCGCGGCGACCAGCGCCAGCAGCAGGAACTTGGCGAACGCCTTGGTGAGCTCGACCGCGCCGTTGAGGGAGAACATGCGGGCGAAGCCGGCGCCGGGGTTGAGGCGCGAGAAATCGGGAACCAGCGCCTGCGGGTGGAAACCGCGGCCGCCGAGCGCGAGCGGCGCGGCCAGCGCCGCCAGCACCGTGAGGCCCCAGAGCGGTGCGCAGGCGTAGAGCGCGTGTGCGCCCTCGCTCGCCAGGGCGCCGAGCGCCGCTCCCTCATCGAGCGCGCGCTCGCGCGGGATGGAGAGGCCCGCGCGCATGATCGTATTGAGCTGCGTGCCGCACCAGGCGCCGAGCAGGTTGACGCCGGCGGCCGCCATCAGCAGCACCGCCGCGGCGCCGAGGTCGGCCGAGCGCGGGACCTGGCCCTGCTCGCGCGCCTGTTCGAGCCGCTTGGCTGTCGGTTGTTCGGTACGTTCGCCGGAGGGGGTGTTGTCGTTCTCGGCCATGACTTCAGCCCAGCGCGCCGGCGAGCTGCTCGAGCGCCGCGAACGAGCGCGCCATCAGCTCCATGAAGGTGGCCTGCACGGCCGGCAGGCCCATGGTGAGGATCACGAGTCCGAACACCAGCGAAACGGGCAGGCCGATCGCGAACAGGTTGAAAGAGGGTGCGGCGCGGCTCATGACGCCGAAGGCGAGGTTGACGATGAGGAGCGCCGTGACGCCGGGGAGCGCGACCACCAGCGCCCCGGCAAACAGCTGCGCGCCCCAGCCGACCACCGTCGCGAGGCCGGCGGTGCCGAGGCCCTCGACGCCGAGCGGCAGCGTGGTGAAGCTCTTCACCAGCACCTCGATCAGCGCCAGGTGGCCGTTGAGTCCGAGAAAGGTGAGCGTGACCAGCAGCGTGTAGATCTGGCCGACCGCGGGCGTCGAGGCGTCGCTCCCGTGCAGCGGATCGACGTTCATCGCCATCGACAGTCCCATGCTGTTGCCGAGCATCTGGCCGCCGAGCGTCACCGCATCGAAGAGGATGTGGACACAGAAGCCGAAGGCGACGCCGATCAGCACCTGCTGCACGGTGATGACGCAGCCGGCGGCGGAGAAGGGGGCGATGGGCGGCGGCGCCGGCAGGAGCGGCGCGATCAGGAGCGTGATGGCGCCGGCCAGCACGACGCGTACCCGCGCCGGCACCGTCTCGGCGCCGAACACCGGCACGATCATGAAGCACGAGCCGATGCGCACGAACGGCCAGTAGAGCTCGGCGACCCATCCCTGCAGCTGATTGGCGCTCAAGTTGATCATGCGCGTTCCGTGCGGCCCGGCTGCGGCTCAGTTGATGAGCTGCGGGATGCTCTCGAAGAGCTCGCGCGTATAGCCGACCAGCACCTTGAGCATCCAGGGACCGGCGATCATCAGCGCCACCGAGATCGCGATCAGCTTGGGGATGAACGAGAGCGTCATCTCGTTGATCTGGGTCGCGGCCTGGAAGGCGCCGACGATCAGCCCGGTGATGAGCGCCACCAGCAGCATCGGCGCGGCCAGCATGAGGGTGATCTCGAGTGCCCGGCTGCCGACGGTCATCACGGTCTCGGGGCTCATGAGTAGAAGCTCGCGGCGAGTGTGCCCATCACCAGCGACCAGCCGTCGACCAGCACGAACAGCATCAGCTTGAAGGGCAGCGAGATCAGCACCGGCGACAGCATCATCATGCCCATCGACATGAGGACGCTCGCCACCACGAGATCGATGATCACGAACGGGATATAGATGAGGAAGCCGATCAGGAAGGCGGTCTTGAGCTCACTCGTTACGAACGCCGGCACCAGGAGCGTCAACGGCACGTCCTGCGGAGTCGCGAAACCCTTGCCGCCCGAGATGCGCACGAAGGTCGCGATGTCGGACTCGCGCGTCTGGGCGAGCATGAAGCTCTTGAGCGGCACCATGGCGCGCGTCAGCGCGACGCCCGCCTCGATGGTGCCGGCGGAGTAGGGCTGATAGGCCTCCTCGTTGATGCGGCTCACCACCGGGCTCATGACGAAGAGCGTCAGGAACAGCGCGAGCCCGACCAGCACCTGATTCGGCGGGGTCTGGCCGGCGCCGATCGCCTGGCGCAGGATCCCGAGCACGATGACGATGCGCGTGAAGGCGGTCATCATGAGGGCGATCGCCGGCAGGAGCGTCAGCGCCGTCATCAGCGCCAGCACCTGGAGCGAGAGCGTGTAGGTCTGGCCGCCGCCGGGTCCGCTCACCGTGACCGCGGGAATCCCCGCCGGGCTCGCCGCGGCAGCCGCAGCCAGCGCCGGAGCGAGCGCAAGCAGCGCAAGCGGCGCGCCGAGCTCGAGGAGCCGCCGCCGGCTCACTTGCCGAGACTCCGCAGCAGGGCGCGGAACGGGGAGTTGCCCTCGCCCCCGGGAGCGCCCGGAGCGCGATCCAGCGCGAGCGGCTCTGGCAGTACATAGAGCGTATTGACGCGGCCCGGGGCCACGCCGATCAGAATCTGCGTCGCGCCCACCCTGACGAGCACCGCGCGCTCCTTCGCGGCGAGCGGCACCTGGGCGAGCACCTCGACGGAGCTGCCGACACGCGAGCCGAAACCGCGCACGCGCTTCAGGGCCCAGGCGAGCGCGAACACCGCGCCGAGCACCAGCAGCAGTGCGAGTGTTACCTGGCCGAGGCCACCTAAGGCCCCGGCGTGAGCGGCCGGAGCGGTTTGCGGGGCGGCGAACATCGGCTCACTTCAGCTTGCGCAGCCGCTCGGCCGGGCTCACCACGTCGGTGAGGCGGATGCCGAAGCGCTCGTTGACGACCACCACCTCGCCGTGGGCGATGAGGGTGCCGTTGACGAACACGTCGAGCGGCTCGCCGGCGGCGCGATCGAGCTCGACCACCGAGCCCTGGTTGAGCTGCAGCAGGTTCCTGATGGGGATGCGGGTGCGGCCGACTTCCATCGAGAGCGTCACCGGCACGTCGAGGATGACGTCGAGATTGACGTCGCCCGAGGGCGGCTGGCTCTCGTCCTGTATCTCGTCGAACTCGGCGGCCTGGGCGGCCTCGGCATTGGCGTTCATTTACGGCTCTCGGGTTTGAAGCTAAGGGCATCGACGGGCGGCGCGCCCATGCGGCGCACGCGGGTCTCGATCTTCACGGCCTGCTGGCCGCGCGACAGTCCGAAGCTGCCGCGGAACAGCGGTACGTCCTCGGCGACGAGGGTCACCTTGCCGGCGAAGTCGCACGGCAGGACGTCGCCGGACTTGAGGTTGAGGAGGTCGGCGAGCGTCACGTGCGCGCGACCGAGCACCGTCTTCAGCTGCACGTCCGCGTCCTCGATCTCCGCGCGCAGCAGGTTGCTCCAGCGCGAGTCCTTCTCCATGCGGTCGCTGGCGATGCCGGCGTCCAGCACGTCGCGCATGGGCTCGATCATCGAGTACGGCATGGTGATGTGCAGGTCGCCGCCGCCGCCGTTGAGCTCCACGTGGCAGGAGGTCACGACGACGATCTCCGACGGCGAGACGATGTTGGCGAAGTGCGGATTGACCTCCGACTGCAGGTACTCCACCTCGATGGTGGCGACGTGCGACCACGCCTCGCGCAGGTCGGCGAAGGCGCTGCGCAGCAGCATGTGGATGATGCGCTGCTCGGTGGCGGTGAACTCGCGGCCCTCGATCTTGGCGTGGCGGCCGACGCCGCCGAAGAAGTTGTCGACCACCCCGAACACCAGCTTGGGGTCGAGCACCAGCAGCGCCATGCCGCGCAGCGGCTGGATCTTCACCATGTTGAGGCTGGTCGGCAGGTGCAGCGTATGGACGTATTCGCTGAACTTCTTGATCTGCAGCGGATGCACCGAGATCTCGGGCGAGCGGCGCAGCAGGTTGTAGATGCTGGTGCGGAAGAGCCGTGCAAAGCGCTCGGTGATCATCTCGAGCGTGGGCATGCGCCCGCGCACGATGCGCTTCTGCTCGGCGAAGTCGTAGGCGATCGCCTCGCCCGGCGCCGGGGCCGCCTCGGTGCTGACGGCGCCGGAGTCGACGCCGTGGATCAGGGCGTCGATTTCCGCCTGGTCGAGGACCTTTTCACCCATCGCCGCCACGGCTTCGCTCCTACTGCATCACGAAGCTGGTGAAATACACGGCCTCGAGCCGCTCGGGGTGGCCGCCGGCGCCGGCGAGCACCTTGCGCACCGACTCGAGCGCCTGGCCGCGCAGCGCCTCCTTGCCCTCGCGGGTCGAGAGCTGCGAGTACTTCTGGTTGCTGAAGAGCAGCAGCAGGTCGTTGCGCACCACCGGATCGTTGGTCTTGAGCAGCTCGATCGTGGCCGGATCGCGCGTCTCGAGCTGCACCGCGACCTGCAGGAAGCGCACCGCCTGCTCGGCGTCGAAATTGACGACGAACGGCGGGTCGAGCCCGAGGAACAGCGGCGGGCCCGACGGCGCCGGGGCCGCCTTGGGCGCCTCGGCGGCGGCCGCGGCCGGGGCGTGCTTGGCCGCGGAGGTGAGCCATAAGGCGACGCCGACTCCGGCGCCGAGCAGCACCAGGGCGGCACACACGATGATGATCAGGAACAGCTTGCCGCGGCCCTTGGCGGCGGCGTTCTTGTCGGCAGCCTTGTCGGCTGACTCGAGTACCGGAATCTGAGCGGCCATCGTCCTCGATCACTCCTGCATTGAGAGGCGCGCGACGCATCCGTTCAGTGCAACGTGCATGCCATGCCCCTGCGAATGGAGCTAAGTCGAGAGCCGGTAAGGGTTTTCGCGCCGGAGAGAAGCGTGAATCGCGTCGCACTCGTCTGCGGCGACGGAAACTTGGCGCGCTCAGGCGTAGGTGTCGATCAATCCCTGATGCGCACGCGGCGCGGCCGTGACGGAAGTCGCGATTTCGTCGCGCGCGGCGGACGCGCGCGCGCTGAGCGCCGTCGGTGCCTGCTGCTGCGCGCCGCGGGCCGACTGGTCCGATACGCCCGCCTGTGCCAGGTTGAGGCCCTGGGCGGAGAACAGCTCCTTGAGGCGCGGCAGCGCCGCCTCGAGCGCCGAGCGGGTCTCGGGCTGCGAGGCGCTGAAGAACACGCTCGCCGAGCTCTCGTGCATCGAGATCTTCACCTCGACCGGACCCAACTGCTCGGGCGTGAGATGGAGCGAGGCGGAGCTGACGCCCTGGCCCGCCATCCACTGCAGGCGCGCTCCGAGCTCGTTCGCCCAGGCGCTGCTGCCGACCGTGCTGTGCAGCTGCGCCGTCACGGCGGCGCCGCTCTGCGAAGCCGCGGTCGCCGCTGTCTGCACGGGCGCATCCGCCGCGGCAGCCGAGGCGGCTGCGGCGCCCGGCACGCTGCCGGCGTCGCCGAGGTCTGAGCTGCCCGCGCCGCCCTGGCCGGCCGCGGAATCGGATTGCGCGTCGGATGAAGTCCTGGCGGCTGCTGACAGCGCCTGCGGGAGCGCTGCACGAATCGCCGAGCCGAGCGCGCTGACTGCGCCCTGGCCCTCGGCCGTGTCGGAGTCGGAGTCGGAGTCGGAGTCGGAGTCAGCGTCGGAGTCGGCATCGTCTGTCGTAGAGGCAGCACTGCCCGCCGCCGGGGCGCTCGGCGTGCGTGCCGGGGCTGAGAACTGCACCGCGGCGCGTGCGGCGGCGATGGTTTGCGGGGCCAAACCGGCGGATCCCGTGTCGGAATCCTCGCTGCCATCGACGCTCGCCTCGGCGCTGCTCCCCTGGGAAGCGGCCGCCGCGGCGCCGGGCGACGGCATGGTGGATACGGCACTGAGCGGCGGCGCGGCGGAAGCGGCGCTCGCTGCGCCGCTCGATCCTTGAGTCTGCGTCGCCGCCCCCGGATCGGTCGATTTGGCCCTGAGATTCTTCGCGGAGGCACTCCCCGGACGCTGAGCGCCCGAGGTCGAGGAGGACATGGACGCCGCAAGCGTCTGGCCGAAGGTCGGCTGCGTGCCGGGTGCCGTCGTCGGGGCGGGGGTCTGCGCGGGGCGCGCGGCGGCGCCACTGCTCGGTGCGCTCGGTGCGCCCTGGGTGCCCTGGGCGTCCGGGGTGCTCTGGGCGTTGGCGTGCGAGTCGCCCTCAGCCGGCGAGGCCTGAGGAGCGCCGGCGGTCTGCGCGCCGTTGCCGCTCACGCGCGAGGGGGCGGCACGGAGCAGGGCGCCGAGATCGGTGCCGCCGCCGCCTGAGGCCCTGCCCGCGGATTGCGAGGCAGCGCTCGGCGCCGCCGTGGCGCTAACCGACACGATGGTTTCTCCCGGAAGACCAGCGTCCCTGGGCACGCTCGTCCGAGTCTCCCTGCTCGCGCCGCTCGAGGCGGCGCTGCTCCTCGGTGAGGCTGCGCTCGAGCGCGCGGTCGACCGCGGCCGTGCGCCGCGCGGCGCCGCGCCACTTGGCGAGCAGCTCGGCGCGCTGCGCCTTGGCGCGCGCCACCACCTCCGCCTGCTCGCGCAGCGCCTCATCGAGCCGCGCGAGAAATGCCTGGTAATCGCGCGCCCGGGCCGCGCTGATGCCGCCGACGGCGCGGGTGGCGAAGTCGCGCAGGTACGCCTCGCGGTAGCCGCCGAGCTCGGCGAGCTTGGCCTCGCTGTCCTTGACCGCGCGCTCGCTGTTGGCGAGCGTCTGCGCCTTGCGCTTCTCGTCGCTCTCGAGCACGCCGTGGGCGGTCTTCAGTTGCCGGATCCTTGGCACGTTCTGTTATCCCTTCGCGTTGGATGAATCGTGGGGGCCCGCGGGCTCGGCCGTGAGCGCCTTGAGGGCACCCAGGCTCGCCGCGAGATCGACGCGCTGGCGCATGTCCTGCTGCAGGAACTGCTGGATCTGCGGCCAGAGCGTGATGGCGGCATCGACCCGCGGGTCGCTGCCGCGCACGTAGGCGCCGAGACTGATGAGGTCGCGGTTCTGCTCGTAAGTCGACAGCGCGCGGCGGAACAGCTGCGCCTGCTGCGTGTGCGGGGCGGAGGTGATCTCGTGCATGGCGCGGCTGATCGAGGCCGAGACGTCGATCGCCGGATAGAGGCCGGTCTCGGCGATGCGCCGCGAGAGCACGATGTGGCCGTCGAGGATCGCGCGCGCGGCGTCCGCGATCGGGTCGCTCTGGTCGTCGCCCTCGGTGAGCACGGTATAAAAGGCGGTGATGGAGCCGCCGCCGGCCGGGCCGTTGCCGGCCCGCTCGACCAGCGCCGGGAGACGCGCGAACACCGAGGGCGGGTATCCCTTGGTCGCCGGGGCCTCGCCGATCGCGAGCCCGATCTCGCGCTGCGCCTGCGCGAAGCGGGTGAGGGAGTCCATCAGCAGCAGCACCGAGCGGCCCTGGTCGCGGAAGTATTCGGCCACCGCGGTCGCGACCCAGGCGCCGTGCAGGCGCTTCAAGGGCGGACTGTCGGCGGGGGCTGCGACCACCACGGCACGGGTGCGGTCCCTGGGACCCAGGATCCGCTCGACGAACTCCTTGACCTCGCGGCCGCGCTCGCCGATCAGTCCGACCACGATCACGTCGGCCTTGGTGTAGCGGGCCATCATGCCGAGCAGCACGCTCTTGCCGACGCCGCTGCCGGCGAAGAGGCCGATGCGCTGCCCGCGGCCGATGGTGAGCAGCGCGTTGATCGAGCGGATGCCGACGTCGAGCGGCTCGGCGAGCGGGGCGCGCGACAGCGGGTTGATGGTGCGGCCGGCGAGTCGCACGCGCGCCTCGCAGTCGAGCGGACCCAGGCCATCGAGCGGCTGTGCGGCGCCGTCGATGATGCGGCCGAGGAGCTGGGGGCCGACCGGTATGAGTCCCGCGCCCGGGCGCGGGATCACCCGGGCCTGGGGCCCGAGCCCGTGGGCCTCGCCGGTCGGCATGAGAAACAGCCGCTCGCCCGAGAAGCCGACCACCTCGGATTCGATGCGCGAGCCGTCGCGCGCGATGAGCTCGCAGTGATCGCCGATCGAGGCCTGGCAGCCGACTGCCTCGAGCGTCAGGCCCACCATGCGGGTGAGCGAGCCTTCGACCGCGAGCGGCGGAGTGTGCGCAACCCGGCGCACGGTCCGCTCGAGCCGCGCGCGCCAGGCGCGGGCGCGCTCTGCCGTGAGGTCCGTCACACTTACTCCGTGCCGCCGTGGCCGGCGCCGCCGGCGCGCTCGCCCGAGCGCTGCTCGCCGAAGGCGCTCGCCAGCACGGCGTGCACGCGGCTCTCGAAGCGGGCGTCGATCTGGGAGGTGTCGCTGCGTACCAGGCAGCCGCCGCGCGCGAGCGTCGGGTCCTCGACGATGCTCCAGGCGCGCTCGGCCGCGGGCGCGGCGAGGCGCTCGCGCACGATGGCGGCATCCTCGGGATGCAGGTGCACGCGCACCTCGCGCGCCGCGAGCGGCAGCTGTTCCAGGCACTCGCGCAGGATCGCCACCACCTGGTCGGGGGTGGCGGAGAGCTCGCGCCGCGCCAGCTGCTTGCCGACGGCGAACGCGAGCTCGAGCAGCTGCCTCTCGACCTCGTCGTCGAGGGCGCGCAGCGGCTGCGCGAGCAGCTGCAGGATCGAGTCGAGGCGCTGCACGCGGCTCGAGAGCTCGGCGAGTCTCGGAGCCATCTCCCCCTGCGCACGCGCCAGCCCGGCCTCGTAGCCGCGCGCGCCCAGCTCGGCGGCCTGCTTCTCGCCGGCGGCACGCGCGCGCTCCTCGCGCGCGCGGTTGGCGAGCGGGCCTTCGACGGCCGGCAGGCTCCAGCGCTCGATGGGCTTCCCCGTTGCGCGCAGGTGCGCGTTGCCGCCGCGCGGCTCAGACATGTCGGTGCTCCGTCACGTGAAAACGCTGTCCCTGGCCACTGCAAGTTATGTTCCTGGAAAGCCGGGTCGCGAAACTGTGAAGTGCATCGTGCCTTTCGCCTAAAGGATTCGCGGCGCGTGTCGAGGCAGGTCCCACCGCGTGAGACAGGTCCGGCGGGCGGTAAACGCTTGCCGCCCGCGCGGTAAGCGCCGGCCCGCCGCAGCCTGTCGCGGCCGGGGCAGCAGTGTGCGGCCCTCCCCAGTCCGCTCAGCAGGGCGCTGCGCGCGGTACACGCGCATCTCAAGGTTCGCCTTGCCCCGCCGATGTTTCCAGCTGCGGACATTGCGCACCGAGCGTCTGGTTTGTTGAACGGCGTCACAGAGGGTCCGGATGACCCGATCGGCGCCGCACTAGTGAGGGTCTATGAAAAAGGATTTGCGGTTCCTCGTCGTGGACGACTTCTCCACCATGCGGCGCATCGTCAAGAACCTGCTGCATGATCTCGGCTACGCCAACGTGCAGGAGGCCGACGACGGCAAGACGGCCCTGCCGCTCTTGCAGGCCGAGCCCTTCGACGTGCTGATCACCGACTGGAACATGCCCGGCATGCCGGGACTCGATCTGCTCAAGGCGGTGCGCTCCGATCCCAAGCTCGCCAAGATGCCGGTGCTGATGCTGACCGCCGAGGCGAAGCGCGACCAGATCGTCGAAGCCGCCAAGGCCGGCGTCAACGGCTACGTCATCAAGCCCTTCACCGCGCAGGTCCTCGCCGAGAAGCTCGAGAAGATCCTGGCGCCGGCGGCATGAGTGCCACGGCCGTGACCGACACACTGCAACTGCAGTGGGGCGAGGTGTGCCTCGCCCTGCGTGAGGCCCTCGAGGCAGGCGACGAGCAGCGTTTCCTTGGCGCGGTAGATACGCTCACGGGGATGCGCGAGCGGAGCCTGTGGGATTCGCTGCGCCAGCTCGATGCGCGGCTGCGCGCCGCGCTCGACCAGTTCCGCCTCGACCCGCGGCTGATGCGCCTCGCCGGCAAGGAGATCCCCGACGCACGCGCGCGGCTCGACCACGTGCTCAAGCTCACCGACGAGGCGGCGCACCGCACCATGGACCTGGTCGAGAGCTCGACCCCGCTGGTCGCGCGCACCGCCGCCTCGGCCGCCGCGCTCGGCGCTGAGTGCCGCGAGGCGCGTGAGAGCGGCGCCGCCTCGCCCTACTGGAACGACCTGCTGGTGCGGCTCGAGGGGCACTGCGCGGCTGCGCACGCGGACGGCGAGAAGGTCAAGACGAATCTCGTCGAGGTGCTGATGGCGCAGAGCTACCAGGACCTCTCCGGCCAGATCATCCGCCGGGTGATCGAGCTCGTGGGGCAGCTCGAGGAAGAGCTGGCACGGCTCGTGCACGACACCGAGAGCGGGGCGTCGGAAAGCCGCCGCCCGCAGCCGGCCGCCGAGGACGCGATCCGCGGCCTCGGCCCCGCGGTTCCCGGGGTCAGTGTGAACACCGTCGATGGACAACAGGACGTGGACGAGCTGCTCGCCATGGGAGTGGCGATGAAAGGTGTGTTATGAGCTCTGACAACAGCTCCGCGACCACGCTCGGAACGGTCGCTCTGTCGGCCGACGACGCGGTCCTGCGGCTGCCGCCGCAATGCACCATCCGCGAGGCGGCGCAGCTGCTCGGCCAGCTGATGCTGCGCCTCGAGCACTCCGCACCGGTGTATATCGACGCCGCCAAGGTCGAGCGCATCGACACCGCGGCGCTGCAGCTGCTGGTGGCATTCCTGAGTGACCGCAAGGCGGGGCGCCGCGCGGTCGTGTGGCTCGAGTGCAGCGAGGGGCTGATGCGCGCCGCCGCCGCGCTCAGCCTCACCGCCGACCTGGCCCTGAGCCCGGCGCGCTGAGGCCCCCGTGGGTATCGATCTCGCGCAATTCCACGAGGCCTTCTTCGAAGAGAGCTTCGAGGCGCTCGAGTCGATGGAGGCCTCGCTCCTGAAGCTCGACGTCAGCGCGCCGGACGCCGAGATCATCAACACGATCTTCCGCGTGGCGCACTCCATCAAGGGCGGCGCCGGCATGTTCAATTTTGCCGACATCGCCTCCTTTACCCACACCTGCGAGACGCTGCTCGATGGCGTGCGGGCCGGGCGCACCCGTCTCACCACGGGCGTCATGGACCTGCTGCTCAAGTCGGTCGACGTGATGCGCGAGATGCTGCGCGGCGCGCAGCGCAAGGAGACCTTCGACCCGCAGAAGGTCGCGGATCTGCAGTTCGATCTCGAGGTCGCGGTGGCCAAGAACGACGCCGCCGCGGCACCCGCGCCGGCCGCGCCTGCGCCGGCCGCGCCTG
>JASHVF010000294.1 GCA_030039615.1 Gammaproteobacteria bacterium
CGCACCCGCATTGGCGCCGCTGCGGCCCGCCATGGGAGGCGGGCCCGTGAACGTACCCGGCGCGACACCCGTGGCGGTCTCCGCCTCCTGCGCCACCTGTGCGATGTTGAGCGTCAGGTCCTGCTGCTGGTTGTCGCGGATGATGGTGACGTGTGCTTCGGAGGCGGCGTCGAGCGTGTTGAGGATCGCCTGGCCGCGCTCCGGGTCGTCGAGCGGCGCGCCGTTGATGGCCACGACCTCATCGCCCGGTCGCAGGCCGAGATGGGCGAATGCGAGGCGGTTGCGCCCCGGGTAAACCCGGAAGCCCTTGACCTTGTCGCCTTCCATGACCGCCTGCGGACGCAGCAGATCCCCGATCAGCCCCGGCTGATCGGTGAGCGCCTTGCGCATGCGCTCGACCACCGGGCTTTGGGTATGCAGGGCGGCGGCCGAGGGCGCCGCCGCGGCGCCGCTCACCTGGCGCGGCAGCACCAGCGACTCGAGCTGGCCGTTGCGGTCGATGATGACCCGGTCGCTGTACACCGCGTGGAGCTTCACGCCGCCGGTGACCAGGTCGCCAACCGCATGTACTTTGGCACTCTGTGGGTTCGGTCCGAGGATCGCGAGCCCATCCTGCGGATCATCGCCCGCAATGATTCCGGTCAGCACCAGCGGCATGCTCGAGGCCGGCGCGCTCGCATCGTCCTGCTTCGGCACCGCTGCGGCGCCAAACAGGTGCGCATTGACGATGGCCGCGGTGTCGGCGACCTGGGCCCGGAACGCGTGGCCGGGAGCCGCGGCCGGGGTGGGCGGGGCGCGCCCGGCGCCGGCGAGATCCGTGACGACGAGCGCCGCCTGCACCCCGAGCGCCAGCGCCAGGAACCAGGTCGCGAAGCGTGGTCCTTCGGTGAGCAGCAGGGCGCGCCAGCGTTCCGGAGGCGGCAGACCTTCGAGCCAGGGTGCGGCGTTCATCGGGCCAAAAGCATGAGCTTAACGGAGGTTCTCACTGGTTCCAGAGGAGCGCGTGGCACCCGCCCCGCGAGAGTGTCCGTCGGCGCGCCAGCGCAATCATACGGGTGCGCCGCGCGCGCTCTCAAGCGATTGTTTCTGCTGAAGTAACCACGTCACATTGTGCTGCTCTTGTGTTGCCGTTTCGCGACCCCTATAAAGAACGCCATGCCCGAGCACCATCCGGTCCGTCCCGACTCCGGCATCGCCGTCGAGGAGGCGCAACCGGAGGTCAAGCAACCGCCGTTATACCGCGTGGTGCTGCTCAATGATGATTACACCCCCATGGAGTTTGTCGTCGACGTGCTGGAAAAGTTCTTCGGCCTGAACCGCCCGAATGCAACTCGCATCATGCTCGAGGTACACACCAGGGGTAAGGGAGTCTGTGGGGTCTTCACATATGAGATCGCCGAAACTAAGGTGGCACAGGTGACGACCTATGCGCGCGATCACCAGCACCCGCTGATGTGCACCCTGGAAGAGGCCTGAACGGAGGGGCCTGAAGTGCTGTCGAACGAACTGGAATATTGCCTCAACGATGCGTTCCACCAGGCGCGCGAGGCGCGCCATGAGTACCTCACGGTCGAGCACCTGCTGCTCGCGATCCTCGACACGCCCAAGGTGCGCGAGGTGCTGCGCTCCTGCGGCGTCGACTTCGCCAAGCTCCGCCAGGAGCTGAAGGAGCACATCGATCAGTCCACCCCGCGGCTCGAGGAGGGCGAGGAGCGCGAGGTGCAGCCGACGCTCGGCTTCCAGCGCGTGCTGCAGCGCGCGCTGTTCCACGTGCAGTCGAGCGGCAAGAAGGAGGTCGGGGTGACCAACGTGCTGGTCGCCATCTTCAGCGAGAAGCAGAGTCACGCGGTGTTCCTGCTGAACCGCCAGCACGTCACGCGCCTCGACGTCGTCAACTACATCTCCCACGGGCTCTCGAAGATCGCCGAGGAGAAGAGCGTCGACAAGGAGGACGGCCAGGCGGACGGGGAGCGCGACGGCGAGGGCGGCAGCGCGCTCGAGAAATACACGACCAATCTCAACCGCATGGCGCAGGACGGGCGCATCGATCCGCTCATCGGCCGCAAGCTCGAGGTGGAGCGCACGATCGAGATCCTGTGCCGGCGCCGCAAGAACAACCCGCTGTACGTGGGCGAGGCCGGGGTCGGCAAGACTGCGATCGCCGAAGGGCTGGCGCGCCTCATCGTCGAGGCCAAGGTGCCCGAGGTGCTCGCCGACTGCACCATCTTCGCGCTCGATATGGGCGCGCTGATCGCCGGCACCAAGTACCGCGGCGACTTCGAGAAGCGCTTGAAGGGCGTGATCATGGAGCTGAAGAAGCTGCCCGGCGCGGTGCTGTTCATCGACGAGATCCACACGGTGATCGGCGCCGGCGCCGCCTCGGGCGGCGTCATGGACGCCTCCAACCTCATCAAGCCGGTGCTCTCGAACGGCGAGATCCGCTGCATCGGCTCGACCACCTACAGCGAATACCGCGGCATCTTCGAGAAGGACCACGCGCTCGCACGGCGCTTCCAGAAGATCGACGTGGTCGAGCCTTCGGTGGCCGAGACCATCGACATCCTCTTCGGCCTCAAGCCGCGCTTCGAAGAGCATCACGGCATCACCTACGCGGACGCAGCGCTCAAGGCCGCCGCCGAGCTCGCCGCGCGCCACATAAACGAACGGCATCTGCCCGACAAGGCCATCGACGTGGTGGACGAGGCCGGGGCGCGCGCGCGCCTGAAGCCGATCGCCGAGCGCGAGCCGGTGGTCGAGGTGCGGCACATCGAGGACGTGGTGGCGCGCATGGCGCGCATTCCCGCCAAGAGCGTCTCGATCTCCGACAAGGAGATCCTGAGGAACCTCGAGCGGAATCTAAAGCTCGTGATCTTCGGCCAGGACAAGGCGATCGAGGCCCTCGGCTCGGCCATCAAGATGGCGCGCTCGGGCCTCGGCGAGTCACGCAAGCCGGTCGGCAGCTTCCTGTTCGCAGGTCCCACCGGCGTCGGCAAGACCGAGGTGACGCGGCAGCTCGCGATCGCCATGGGCGTCGAGTTCCTGCGCTTCGACATGTCCGAGTACATGGAGCGGCATACGGTCTCGCGCCTGATCGGCGCGCCGCCGGGCTACGTCGGCTTCGACCAGGGCGGACTCCTCACCGAGGCGATCGCCAAGCACCCGCACTGCGTGCTGCTGCTCGATGAGGTCGAGAAGGCGCACCCGGACGTGTTCAACCTGCTGCTGCAGGTCATGGATCACGGCACGCTCACCGACAACAACGGCCGCAAGGCGGATTTCCGCCACGTCATCATCGTGATGACCACCAACGCCGGCGCCCAGGAGATGGCGCGGCCGTCGATCGGCTTCACCCATGTGGATAATTCCACCGACGGCATGGAGGCGATCCGCCGCATCTTCAGCCCCGAGTTCCGCAACCGCCTGGATGCGGTCATCCAGTTCGCCGCGCTCGACAGCGCCACGATCGAGCGGGTCGTCGACAAGCTGATCCTCGAAGTCGAGGCGCAGCTCGAGCAGAAGGGTGTCAGCATCACGCTCGACGACGCGGCGCGGCGCTGGGTGGCTGCCAAGGGCTACGACCCGAAGATGGGTGCGCGTCCCATGGCGCGTACGATCCAGGAGCACATCAAGCGGCCGCTGGCGGAGGAGCTGCTGTTCGGGCGGCTCGCGAGCGGCGGGCACGTCAACATCTCGGTGAGCGCAGACGGCGCCGAGCTGGTACTGCAGTGCGAGCCGGCGCAGCTGCCGGCGGTGACCGTCTGATTGGCCGAAAAATCGCCGCAGGCGACTTTTCCAATTAACTAGCGGCCGCGGTAGATGATGCGGCCCTTGGTGAGGTCGTAGGGGGTCATCTCGACGGTGACGGCATCGCCGGTCAGGATGCGGATGTAGTTTTTACGCATCTTGCCGGAGATGTGCGCGGTCACGACGTGGCCATTCTTGAGCTTCACGCGGAAAGTCGTGTTGGGCAGGGTCTCGACGACCTCGCCTTCCATCTGGATCGCGTCTTCTTTGGACACAAGTGCCTTCAGCGGCTGCGGGGGCGCGAATTGGAGCACAAAGGCCGCTCCCGTGGCAATTTGCGGCGCGCGGCGCGAGGCGTGCGCCGCTAGGCAAGCGGCGGCGACGGCAGCGCCACCTGCTCGCGCAGCAGCCGCAGGAACTGACTCCTCGGGATGGTGCGGGCGCCGAGGCTGCCCAGGTGGCGCGAGTACAGCTGGCAGTCGATCACCGCGATGCTGTTGCGCAGGCACAGCGCCACCAGGTGTGCGAGAGCCACCTTGGAGCCGTCGCGCACCGCGCTGAACATGGACTCCCCGAAAAACACCCCGCCGAGGCGTACGCCGTAGAGGCCGCCGGCGAGCGCGCCGTCGCGCCAGGCTTCGATGCTGTGGGCGACTCTCAGATCATGCAGCGTCACGTAGGCTGCGCGCATGTCGGAAGTGATCCAGGTGCCGGGGCTCGCGCTGCGCGGTGCGGCGCAGCCGTCGATCACCGCCTCGAAGTCGCGGTCGACCGAGGTCGTGAAGCCCGCATTGCGCAGCGTCTTGGCGAGGCTCCTCGTGCAGCGGAACTCATCCGGAAACAGCACCGCGCGCGGGTCCGGCGACCACCAGAGCACCGGCTGACCCGGTGAGTACCAGGGAAAGATGCCGTGGCGATACGCGGCGAGCAGCCGCTCGGGCGACAGGTCGCCGCCGGCGGCCAGGAGGCCGGGCGGATCCTCGAGCGCGTGCTCGGGCGGCGGAAACCACTCCGGCGCGTCGTGCGCCGACAGCCAGGTGACGGTCTTCATGCGCCGCCGCGGGCGGTGCGCCTGCCGCGGTAGGGAACGTGCTCCTGGACCTCGAGCGCGTAGTTCTCGACGGCCGCGCCCTCGCGGGTCAGGAACTCGGCGATGGCGGCGCGGAACTGGCGGTCGGCGATGAAGTGCGCCGACCAGGTGAGGACGGGCTCGAAGCCGCGGCTCACCTTGTGCTCGCCCTGCGTGCCGGGCTCGAAGCGCGCGATGCCGCGCTCGATGCAGAACTCGATCCCCTGGTGGTAGCAGGCTTCGAAGTGCAGGCTGTGATGGTCGGCGGCGGCACCCCAGTAGCGACCGTAGAGCGCTTCCTGCCACCAGAAGAAGATCGCCGCCGCCACCACGGTGCGTCCGTGCACCGCGAGCTTCACCATCAGTGATTCCGGCAGGCGCCGCGCCACCTCGGCGAAGAACTCGGGCGTCAGATAGGGCTCGTGCCCGTGGCGCAGGAAGGTGTCGCGATGCAGCGCGTAGATGCGCTCGAGGAGCGGCGCATCGAGCTCACCACCGAAGCGCGTCTCGAAGCGCACGCCGCTCTCGGCGACCCGGCGGCGCTCGCGCCGTGCCTTCTTGCGTTTCTCGGCGGTGAAGGACTCGAGGTACTCATCGAAGCTCTTCCAGCCGCGGTTGGTCCAGTGGAACTGGCAGTCGCGTCGTAACAGCCAGCCGCGCTGCACGCAGGCCTGGCGCGCGCGCTCATCGAGGAACAGGGCGTGTACGCCCGACAGGTCGTGCGCGGCGCTGTCGCGCTCGAGGGCGCCGAGGAGCTCGGCCGCGACACCCGCGGCGTCGAGCCCGGGACGCACCAGCAGGCGCGGACCGGTCGCGGGCGTGAAGGGCGTCGCCAGCGTGAGCTTCGGGTAGTAGCGCCGCCCGAGACCCTCGTAGGCCTGCGCCCAGGCGAAATCGAAGACGAACTCGCCGTAGGAATGCGACTTGACGAAGGTCGCCGCCGCGCCGGCGAGGCCCTGCGCGTCACGCAGCAGCAGGTAGCGCGGCTGCCAGCCGGTGCCGGGACCGAGGCACCCGGTATGCTCGAGCGCGGCCAGGAACTCGTGGCGCGCGAACGGGTGGGCGCCGCTCAGGGTGTTCCACTCGTGCGCGTCGAGCTCATCGATGCTGGAGCGGAACTCGACCCGGGCGCTCGTCACGACGCGCGTGCCTTCAGCCGTGGCCGCGTGTGTCCAGCGTCTCGAGGTAGCGGTCGGCATCGAGCGCGGCCATGCAACCGGAGCCCGCGGAGGTGACGGCCTGGCGATAGACGTGATCGGCCACGTCGCCCGCGGCGAACACCCCCGGGACGCTGGTGGCGGTGGCGTCGCCGTCGAGGCCGCTCCTGACGCTGATATAGCCGCCGCGCATCGCGAGGTGGCCCTCGAAGATCGCGGTGTTGGGGGTGTGGCCGATCGCGACGAAGAGGCCCGTGACCTCGAGCGAGCGCTGCGCGCCGCCCTTGAGCTCGCGCAGCCGCACGCCGTTCACCCCCTGCTCATCGCCCAGCACCTCATCGACCGTGTGATTCCAGACCACGGACATCCTGCCGTCCTTGACCTCGCGGAACAGTCGATCCTGCAGGATCTTCTCGGCGCGCAGCTTGTCGCGCCGGTGCACCAGGGTCACGTGCTGCGCGATGTGCGCGAGATAAAGCGCTTCCTCCACCGCCGTGTTGCCGCCGCCGACGACCGCGACGCGCTGCCCGCGGAAGAAGAAGCCGTCGCAGGTGGCGCAGGCGGACACGCCGCGGCCGCGGAACTGCTCCTCCGAGGGCAGGCCCAGGTAACGGGCGCTCGCGCCGGTTGCTACGATGAGCGCATCGCAGGTGTAGTGGCTCGACTCGCCCGTGAGGCGCAGCGGCCGCTTCGAGAAGTCAACCGCGACCAGGTGATCGCTCACGATCTCGGTGGCGAAGCGCTCGGCGTGGCGCTGCAGGCGCGCCATGAGCGCCGGGCCCTGCAGGCCCTCGACGTCGCCCGGCCAGTTGTCGACGTCGGTGGTCGTCATCAGCTGCCCGCCCGGCGCCATGCCGGTGATGAGGAGCGGGGCGCGATTGGCGCGCGCGGCGTACACCGCGGCGCTGTAACCCGCGGGACCGGATCCGAGGATTATCAGGCGGCTATGGCGGGATTTCGCGGTGGTCATCTGTGCCATCGGCGCATGGTACCTAAGCCCTATAATGCGAGCCGTCTATCTTAAGATGGGGATGTGAAGGTTGGCTGAGACTCAGGTCCAGGCACGCAACGGCTCGCGCCTCACGGCGGCGGTGTCCCGCGCCCTGCGCGAAAGCGCGGTGATCGCGCTCGGCATCGTGGCGCTCACCCTCTTCATGGCCCTGGTCAGCTACAGTCCGGACGACCCGGGATTCTCCTATACGGGCAATACCGCGCCGATCCACAACCGCATCGGCGTGGTGGGTGCCTGGCTGAGCGACGTGCTGTTCTTTCTCTTCGGCTGGCCCGCGTTCCTGCTGCCGGTGGTGATTGCGGCCTATGCCTGGGGGCTGCAGCGGCGCGTGCAGGGCGCCACGGTCTCGCGCATGAATACCGTGGTGCGCGTCGCGGGCTTCGTGCTGTTGCTCGCGGCGAGCTGCGGGCTGACGACGCTGCACTGGCAGGCGGGGGAGCTGCGCCAGAGCGCCGGCGGCGTGGTCGGGGGGCTGGTGGGCAATGGACTGGCCGCCTGGCTGGATTTCCTCGGGGCGACGCTGCTCCTGATCGCCGCCTGGATGGCCGGGCTCTCGGTCGCCTTCCACGTGTCGTGGCTCACGGTCATGGACCGCCTGGGCGCCTTCGTCTGGGGCGGCATCGGCTGGCTGCGCACGCACCTCGCGGCGCGCAAGGACGTGGCCGAGGGGCGCGAGCGCCGCCAGGCCCGCAAGGAGGCGGTCGAGACCGAGCAGAAGAAGTCGGCCACGCGTGCGCCGCCGCGCATCGAGCCGCCGCAGCCGGTGGTCGAGAAGAGCGCGCGGGTCGAGCGCGAACGCCAGGTGCCGCTGTTCGATCCGCCGAAGGCGAACGAGCTGCCGCCGCTGAAGCTCCTCGATGACCCGCCGGTGCGCGAGCCGCTCTATTCGGCCGAGGCGCTCGAGGCGCTCTCCAGGCTCGTCGAGATGAAGCTCAAGGACTTCGGCATCGAGGTCGAGGTGGTCGCAGTGCAGCCCGGGCCGGTGGTGACGCGCTTCGAGCTGCGCCCCGCACCGGGCGTCAAGGCGAGCCAGATCACCGCGCTCGCCAAGGATCTGGCGCGGGCGCTCTCGGTGCTCTCGGTGCGCGTGGTCGAGGTGATTCCGGGCAAGAGCGTCATGGGGCTCGAGATCGCCAACGAGAAGCGCGAGGTCGTGACGCTCGGCGAGATCATCCGCTCGCGCGCCTACGACGAGCTGCACTCGCCGCTGACGCTGGCGCTCGGCAAGGACATCGGCGGCCACCCGGTGGTCGCGGACCTGTCACGCATGCCGCACCTGCTGATTGCCGGTACCACGGGCTCGGGCAAATCCGTGGCCCTCAATGCCATGGTGCTGTCGCTCCTTTATAAGTCCACCGCCGAGCACGTGCGCCTCATCATGATCGACCCGAAGATGCTCGAGCTCTCGGTGTACGAGGGCATCCCGCACCTGCTGGCGCCGGTGGTGACGGACATGAAGCAGGCCTCGAACGCGCTGCGCTGGTGCATTGCGGAGATGGACCGGCGGCATCAGCTGATGGCGGCGCTCGGGGTGCGCAACATCGCCGGCTTCAACCGCCGGGTTAAGGATGCGATCGACGCCGGCAAGCCGATCCGCGATCCGGTGATGATGCAGCGCGCGGCCAACGACCCGACCATCGATCAGACGCAGATCCTCGATCTGACGCCGCTGCCGTTCATCGTGGTGATCGTGGATGAGTTCGCCGACCTCATGATGATCGTCGGCAAGAAGGTCGAGGACCTCATCACGCGCCTCGCACAGAAGGCGCGCGCCTCCGGCATCCACCTGGTGCTTGCCACGCAGCGCCCGTCGGTAGACGTGATCACCGGACTCATCAAGGCGAACATCCCCTGCCGCATCGCCTTCCAGGTGTCGGCGCGCGTCGACTCGCGCACCATTCTCGACCAGATGGGCGCGGAGACGCTGCTCGGCCACGGCGATATGCTGTACCTGCCGCCCGGCACCTCGATGCCGACGCGCGTGCACGGCGCGTTCGTCTCGGATCAGGAGGTGCACCGGGTCGTCGACGCGCTCAAGTCGCCGCTGCCGCCGAACTACATCGAGGAGGTGCTCTCGGGTCCGCGCGGACCGATCCCGGGCCTCCCGGGCGAGGAGGGTGAGGGCGAGGGGGGCGGCGGCGGCGAGGGCGACGCCGAGCAGGATCCGCTCTACGACGAGGCGGTGCGCATCGTGACGACCGAGCGCAAGCCCTCCATCTCCTACGTGCAGCGGCGTCTCAAGATCGGCTACAACCGCGCGGCGCGGCTGCTCGAGGCGATGGAGGTCGCGGGGCTGGTGGGACAGCTGCAGCCGAATGGCGCGCGGGATGTGCTGGCGCCGGCGCCACCGGAGGATTGACGCACATGAGACAGACGCCCGCGATCGCAAAAAAGTCCTTTCGGGGACGCCGTGAATCCGTCCCTGGAGGCTGCGGGCGCGGCATCCCTGCCGCGCACGCCCCCGAAAGGACTTTTTTGCGCTCACGGGCGCATCGGTGCGCCGTCAGTCTCGCGGTGGCGCTGGCGGCGGTGATGGCCGCGACCACGTCAACTGCGGCGCCGCCTGCGCCCGCAGCACCCGCACCGGCGGCGGCGCAGCCCGCCGAGGCGTCGCAGCCGACGCAGCTCGATGCCTATCTCGACAACCTGAAGACGCTGCGCGCGACCTTCCTGCAGACGCTCGCCGACAGTCAGGGACACGAGATCGATCGGGCGAGCGGCAAGATCGTCGTGCAGCGCCCGGGCAAGTTCAGCTGGGAGATCCACCCACAGGCCGCGAGCGGCAGCGGTCCGGCCACGGACGGCGCGGCGGCTTCCGGCAGCTCCTCGGGCGCCGGACAGCTCATGGTCTGCGACGGACGCAACCTCTGGTTCTTCGATCGCGACCTGGGGCAGGTGACCGTGAAGCCGGTGGACGATGCGCTCTCGGCGACGCCCGCGATGCTGCTCTCGGGAGCGGTCGATGTGCGCAGGAACTTCACCATCTCCCCGGCGGGGGATCGCATCGGCCTCTCGTGGGTGCTGGTCGAGCCGCACGGCGCGGAGGCGGATTTCCGCGAGGCGCTGTTCGGCTTCGACAAGGGTGAGCTGAAGCGCATGATCCTCGAGGACAAGCTCGATCAGACCGCCACCGTCATTTTCGACAAGATCGAGCGCAACACGCCGGTGAGCGCTGCCGAGGTGAGCTTCACTCCGCCCAAGGGGGCCGATGTGATCGGAACGCCGCGCAAATGAGCGCCGTCGAGGCCGAGTCGCTGCGGCCGCTGGCGGACCGCATGCGGCCGCGCCGGCTCGAGGAGTTCGTCGGGCAGCGTCATCTGCTCGCCCCCGGCAAGCCGCTCTACGCCAGCATCAAGGCCGGCCAGCTGCACTCGCTCATCCTCTGGGGTCCGCCCGGCACCGGCAAGACGACGCTGGCGCGCCTCATCGCGCAGACCGCCAACGCGCAGTTCATTCCGCTCTCGGCCGTGATGGCCGGGGTCAAGGACATCCGCGCCGCGGTCGAGAGCGCCCGCGCGGCACGCGCCGCCGACGGCCGCGCGACGCTCCTGTTTCTCGATGAGGTGCACCGCTTCAACAAGGCCCAGCAGGACACGTTCCTGCCCTACCTCGAGGACGGCACGCTCACCTTCATCGGCGCGACCACCGAGAACCCCTCGTTCGAGGTGGTGAGCGCGCTGTTGTCGCGGGCGCGGATCTACGTGCTGAAGGCGCTGACGCCCGAGGACCTGACCGCGGTGCTCGAGGCCGCCCTCGGCGACGAGGAGCGGGGCCTCGGGCGCGAGCGCATCGAGGCCGAGCCCGAGGCGCTCGAGCTGATCGCGCGGGCCGCCGACGGCGATGCGCGGCGCGCGCTCAACATGCTGGAGCTGGCGGTCGGCCTGACGCAGGCGGGCGCGACGCCGCACCGGCTCGAGGCCGCACTGGCGCGCGAGGTCGCCACGGGCGGCCATCGGCGCTTCGACAAGGGGGGCGATCAGTTCTACGAGCAGATCTCGGCACTGCACAAGGCGGTGCGCGGCTCGGACCCGGATGGGGCGCTCTATTGGCTGTGCCGCATGCTCGATGGGGGCTGCGACCCGCACTACATCGCGCGCCGCGTGGTGCGCATGGCGAGCGAAGACCTGGGGCTCGCCGATCCGCGGGCGCTGGCGCTGGCGCTCGACGCCTGGGAAGCGTACGAGCGGCTCGGCACGCCGGAAGGGGAGCTGGCGATCGCCAGCGCGGTGGTCTACCTCGCCTGCGCGCCCAAGAGCAACGCGGTGTACGTGGCGATGGGCGAGGCCATGGCGGACGTCGCGGCGTTCGGCACGCTCGAGGTGCCACTGAAGCTGCGCAACGCGCCGACGCGCCTCATGAAGGAGCTCGGCTACGGGCGCGATTACCGCTACGCGCACGATGAGCCGGGAGCCTTTGCCGCCGGCGAGCGCTACCTGCCGGATGGCATGCCGGATCGGCGATACTATCGTCCGGTTGCGCGCGGGCTGGAGTTGAAGATCGGCGAAGCGCTCGCGCGGCTGCGGGGCCAGTCGCCCACGCCGAAAGGTAACGAGTGATCGATCCGAAGCTGCTGCGTAACGAGCCGGACGAGGTGGCGCGCAACCTCGCGCGCCGCGGCTACCGGCTGGACGTCGAGGCGCTCAGGGCGCTCGAGGGCAAGCGCAAGCACTGCGACGTGGAGGTCGACCGGCTGCGCGCCGAACGCAACGCCAACGCCAAGGCGGTCGGCATGGCCAAGGGGCGCGGCGAGGATGCGAGCGGGTTGCTCGCGCGCGGCGAGGCGCTGACCGGCGAGCTCGCGGCGGCCGAGAGCGTGCAGGGCGCCGTGCAGGCGGAGCTCGAGGGGTGGCAGCTCGGGCTCCCCAACCTGCTGCACAGCTCGGTGCCGGACGGGAGCGATGAGCGTGCCAACGCCGAGGTGCGCCGCTGGGGCGAGCCGCGGCGGCTCGGCTTCAAGGCGCGCGACCACGTCGAGATCGGCGAGCGGCTCGGGGGCCTCGACTTCGAAGCCGCGGCGCGCATCTCCGGCGCGCGTTTCGTCGTCATGCGCGGGGCAGTCGCGCGGCTGCACCGCGCGCTTGCGCAGTTCATGCTCGACCTGCATACGCGCGAGCACGGCTACACCGAGGTGTACGTACCCTACCTGGTACAGCGCCCCGCGCTCATCGGCACCGGGCAACTGCCCAAGTTCGAAGAGGACCTGTTCGCGGTGCGCGGCGAGCAGAGCTTCTTCCTGATCCCGACGGCGGAGGTGCCGGTCACCAACCTGGTGCGTGAGCAGATCCTGGCGGCCGAGGCGCTGCCGCTTAAGTACGTGGCGCACACGCCGTGCTTCCGCTCCGAGGCGGGCGCCGCCGGCAAGGACACGCGCGGCATGATCCGCAACCACCAGTTCGACAAGGTCGAGCTGGTGCAGATCGTGCGTCCGGCGGATTCCTACGCGGCGCTCGAGGAGCTCACCGGGCACGCCGAGGCGGTGCTCAGGAGGCTCGGGATTCCGTACCGCACCGTGGCGCTGTGCGCCGGCGACACCGGCTTCGGCTCCGCCAAGACCTACGATCTCGAGGCCTGGCTGCCCTCGCAGGAGCGTTATCGCGAGGTCTCCTCGTGCAGCAACTTCGAGGCATTCCAGGCGCGCCGCCTGCAGGCGCGCTGGCGCAATCCGCAGGACAAGAAGCCGGAAGCGGTGCACACGCTCAACGGCTCCGGCCTCGCGGTGGGGCGCACGCTGGTGGCGCTGCTCGAGAACTTCCAGCATCCGGACGGCTCGGTGGAGCTGCCGCCGGCGCTGCGGCCGTGGCTCGGCGGGCTGGAGCGGCTCACGCCGTAGACTATCGATAATCGATAGCCATATACTGGCGCGCAAATGAAGCGTACGCCGCGCAAGCCTCCGCCGGCGCGCGACCCGCTGTTCAACAGCTCTGTCGGCAAGGCGCTGGCGCTGCTCGAGACCTTCGGCGGCGAGCGGCGCGCGCTCAATCTCGCCGAGCTCGCGCTGCACGGCGGGATGAGCACCAGCTCGGCGCAGCGCTGCACCCACACGCTCTCGAGGCTCGGCTATCTCAGGCGCGACGCGCGCCTCAAGCGCTGGGTGCTGACGCCGCGCACCCTGTCGCTGTCGCACGCCTACCTCGCGGGTCACGCGCTGCTCGAGCAGGCGACGCGCCACCTCATCGATCTCAACCAGGCGAGCGGCGAGTCGGTGAGCCTCTCTGAGCCCGACGGCACCGACATGGTGTTCATCGCGCGCTTCCCGGCGCGCAAGCGCTTCTTCATCCACATGCCGGTCGGGCACCGCCTGCCGATGTACTGCACCGCCTCGGGCCGGGCGTACCTGTCGGCGCTGCCGCCTGCGGCTGCGCGGCGCATCGTGGCGCGCTCGCGCGTGCGCGCGCTCACCGAGCACACGGTCACCGACCGCGGGGAGATCCTGCGGCGCGTGCGGGCGGCCGCTGCCGCGGGCTATGCCTCCTCGGACCAGGAGTGCTATCGCGGCGACCTGACGATCGCCGCTGCGGTGCTGGGCGAGGACGGCCTGCCGGTCGCGGCCGTGAACGTGTCGGCGCCGAGCAGCCGCTGGACGCTCGCGGAGCTGTGCAGCAGGCTCGCGCCGGTGCTGCTCGAGACCGCGCGCGCGGCTTCCAGGCAGAGCGCGCCATGAGCGTGCCCGCGGTCACCCGCCGGCGCTTCGTGCTGGTCGCGGCGGCGGTCGGCGGGGCGCTGGTGCTCGGCGTC
>JASHVF010000295.1 GCA_030039615.1 Gammaproteobacteria bacterium
GCCGCGCCGCCTGCGGTGGCAGTGCCGGAGCGCCGCCTCACGGGCGGCCGGCTGCGCTGGCTGGCGGCGGCGGCCATGGTGGGCTCTCTGGCGGTCGGCGTGTGGATCGGGCGCAGCGTTCCGCCGCAGGCGGCGCCGCCGGTCGCGGCCGTGTCTCAGCGCTCGAGTGGCGCGCTGCAGACCGCCTGGGTTGCCGACCCACGCTACCAGCGTGAGCACGAGGAGCTGCTGCGCTCGCTCGGCGCGCAGCTCGCCGCGCTCCCGCCGGCGAGCCGTACCAAGGTGATGGCGAGCCTCGCGACGATTCGCGAGGCGAAACAACACCTCGAGGAGGAGCTCGGCAAGGACCCGGGGAATGCACTGCTGCAGGAGCTGCTCGTGAACACTTACCAGGATGAGATGCGCGTCCTCACGGACGTGCGCGAAGCCAGCGACGCTGGCAAGGGGATCTGAGCATGAAGATGACCTACCGGCTGCTGCCCGCGGTCGCTGCGCTCTGCGCGAGCGCCGCGGTCTGGGGGGACACCCCGGGGGACTTCCAGCAGGAGGTGGCCGCGGACCCCAAGGGCACCGTCGAGATCACCAGCACCAACGGCACGATCGAGGTGACCGGCTGGGACAAGGCCGCGGTCGGCGTCAAGGCGGAGCTCGGCTCCGAAGTCGATCACGTGGAGGTCACGCGCTCGGGCAACCACACCACGGTGCGCGTGCAGCCGCGGCATGGGTCGTCGTTCAACTGGGGCCTGGGCCGCGACGAGACCCACCTGCATGTGCAGGTTCCGAAGGACAGCGAGCTCGACGTCTCGGGCGTGAGCGCCAATCTGACCACCGCGGGCGTGCTCGGCTCGCAGCGGCTGCGCAGCGTGAGCGGCGACATCGGCGCCGAGACCTCGGCCGGCGACTTCGAGGCCAAGTCGGTGAGCGGCAATCTCAAGGTGCGCGCCCACGGGCAGCCGGCACGGCTGCGCCTGCACTCCGTGAGCGGCGACATCGAGCTCAAGCACGCCGCGGGCGAGCTCGATACCGGCACCGTGAGCGGCCAGATCTCGGCGGAACTCGATCCGGCGCGCTCGTTTCACGCGCGCAGCACCTCCGGCGACATCACCTTCGAGGGACGCCTGGCACGCGGCGCGGACCTCGACGCCCAGTCGGTGAACGGCGACCTGAAGGTGCGCGCCCCCTCCGAGAATGGCTTCCGCTACGAGCTCGAGACCTTGAGCGGCGACATCAGCAACTGCTTCGACGCCAAGGCCGGGCGCAGCAGCGAGTACGGCCCGGGCCACAAGCTCGACGGCCTGCGCGGCGGCGGCGATGGCCACGTGCGCATGAAGACCATGAGCGGCGACCTCGAGCTGTGCGATCACTGAGTCCGGGCCGCTGACGGCGCACGCGCACGCGGTAGAATCCGCTGCGTGCCCGCCTCCCGCGACCCAGCCGACCCCCACCCGTCTCCCATCGCCGCGCCGCTGCTCGCATGGCACGCGCGCGCCGGCCGGCACGACCTCCCGTGGCAGAGCGACCGTACGCCGTACCGCGTATGGGTGTCGGAGATCATGCTGCAGCAGACCCAGGTCGCCGCCGTGCGGCCCTACTACGAGCGCTTCATGCGCCGCTTCCCCACCGTGCGCGCGCTCGCCGCGGCGCAGGTCGATGAGGTGCTGCACCTGTGGTCCGGTCTCGGCTATTACGCGCGCGCCCGTAACCTGCATCGCGCCGCGGGACTGATCTGTGCTGCGCACGACGGCGAGCTGCCGCGCAGCTTCGCCGCGCTCGCGGATCTGCCGGGCATCGGCCGCTCGACCGCCGGCGCGATCCTGGCGCTCGCCCACGGTGAGCGCTTCCCGATCCTCGACGGCAACGTGCGGCGCGTGCTGGCGCGCTATTTCGGCGTAGCCGGCGCCGCCACCAGCAGCGCCGCGCTCGCGCGTCTGTGGGAGCTGTCCGAGCGCTGCACGCCGCACGTGCAGCTCGCCGACTACACCCAGGCCATCATGGACCTCGGCGCCACGGTGTGTGTGCGCTCGCGCCCGCTGTGCGGCTGCTGCCCACTCGCGGCGGGCTGCTTTGCGCGGCGCACCGGCCGCCAGCAGGAGCTGCCGGCACCACGCAGAGCGCGCAGCCGGCGTGTGCGTCGGGCGTTCATGGTGGTGGCGCTCAAGGCGGACGGGAGCGTGCTGCTCGAGCGGCGGCCGGAGCGCGGCGTGTGGGGCGGACTCTGGTGCCTGCCGCAGTTCGACACGGCGAGCGCGGCGCGCGCCTTCGTGCGCGAGACGATCGACACGCGCGGCCGCGAGCCGCAGCCGCTCAGCGCCTTCGAGCATGCCTTCACGCACTTCAGTCTGGTGGTGAGCCCGATGCTGGTGCACTGCGACGGCACTGCGGGCCTCGTGCAGCAGGGCACGAGCCTCTGGTATAACGTGCGCGCACCGGCGCGCGTCGGCCTGCCGGCGCCGATCGGCGCGCTGCTCACGCGCCTGGCGCAGGACACGATGTTCGGGGTAGCGGAAGCGGCGCGACAGCCGGGAGCGTAGCGTGGCGCGAGTGGTCCAGTGTGTGCTGCTGAAGCGCGAAGCCCCGGGACTCGACCGGCCGCCCTATCCGGGCGAGCTCGGCCGGCGCATCTACGAGAGCGTATCGCGCGAGGCCTGGGTGCAGTGGCTCAAGCATCAGACCATGCTCATCAACGAATACCGGCTGACGCCGATCGAGCCCAAGGCACGCAGGTTTCTCGAGGGCGAGATGGAGAAATTCTTCTTCG
>JASHVF010000296.1 GCA_030039615.1 Gammaproteobacteria bacterium
CTGCAGAGTGCGAGCCGACTCCTGCTGGTTCTCAGCGTGGCGCCCTTCGGTCTGATCGGCGTGGTGGCAGCGCTGCTGGTGGCGCAGAAGCCGCTCGGGTTCGTCGCCATTCTCGGCGTCATCGCGCTGGTCGGCATGATCGTGCGCAACTCGGTCATCCTGGTGCATGAGATCGAGACGCGGAGCACGCCGGGCAAATCGCGCTGGGATGCCGTGGTCGAGGCGACCGTGCATCGCTGTCGACCGATCCTGCTGACCGCGGCTGCCGCGATCTTCGGCATGGTGCCGATCGCACCCACCGTCTTCTGGGGACCCATGGCTTTCGCCATGATGGGCGGACTTGCCGTGGCCACCGCGCTGACGTTGGTGTTTTTGCCCGCTCTTTATGTGGCCTGGTTCCGGCTCAAGGAGGAGCCGCAGCGCGCTCCGTAGCTACCCGCATGGATCCCACCCGACCCAATTTCTTCGCCGGCCCTTACCTCGATCGTCGCGCGGAAACGCGCGAGGACCCGGAATGGGTGGCGGCGGCCTGGGCCGATGCCACCACCGTCTACGTGGTCGGCCGGGGGACCGCGCACCTGCTGAGCGGCGATCCGCCGCGCGCGGCGCTGCTGACACGCGACGACCCGCTGGTACGCTCGGCGCCGGCCACGAGCCTCACGCTGCTCGGCTGGTTCCGCGGCGTGCGCTGCGTGCTGATCTCCCTGCCGGCGAATGCGCCGCTCGAGCCGCCCGCCGGGACCCGGTTCGAGGAGCTGCGGCCGCTGTCGGCGCTGCTGCCGGCCGACGAGGCGGGGCTGCTCGCCTGCGCGCGCGCGCTCTCGATATGGCGCACGCGCGCGCACCACTGCGGCGTCTGCGGAGCGCCCACGACGCCGATCCGCGCCGGCCACTGCCTGGTGTGCACCAACCACACCTGCGCCGAGGAGTTCTTCCCGCGCATCGACCCGGCCATCATCGTGCTGGTCGCGGACGGTGAGCGCGCCTTGCTCGGACGCCAGGCGAGCTGGCCGCCGCGGCGCTACTCGACCATCGCCGGCTTCGTCGAGCCCGGCGAGAGTCTCGAGGACGCGGTAGCACGCGAGGTGGAGGAAGAGACCGGCGTGCGCATCGTCGGCGCGCACTACGACTCCTCGCAGCCCTGGCCGTTCCCCTCCTCGCTGATGCTCGGATTCCGGGCGCAGGCCGTTCCCGGGAGCGAAGTGCGCCTGAGCGGGGAGCTCGAGGACGCGCGCTGGTTCACCCGCGCGCAGCTGAGCGCCGGCGAGGCACTCGCGCCGCCTTCACATTCGATCTCCTGGCGGCTCATCTGCGGCTGGCTCGAGGGCGGGTAAGGGCCGATGTGCCTGCTGGTGCTCGCATGGCGGGCGCACCCGCGCTACCGGCTCATCGTCGTCGCCAACCGCGACGAGTACCACGAGCGTCCGGCTGCGCCGCTCGGGCGCTGGCCGGAGCCGCCCGGCGTCCTCGCCGGACGCGATCTGCGCGCGGGAGGCACCTGGCTCGGACTCGACCCGGCGCGCCGCTTCGGCGTGGTTACCAACTTCCGCGAGCTGCAGGAGGCCCGGCCGGCGGCGCCCTCGCGCGGCCGCCTCATCCCGGAGTATCTGGGCGGTTCACAGGGCCCCGCGGGCTTCTTCGGCGCGCTCGAGCCGCGCGCGGCGGAGTACGCGGGCTTCAACCTGCTGCTCGCCGACGCCGGCTCGCTCTGGTATGGCTCGAACCGCGCCGCACCCTTTGCGCGCGAGCTGCCGCCCGGCGTCTACGGCCTTTCCAATGAGCTGCTCGACGCGCCGTGGCCCAAGCTGACGCGGGTGAAGAGCCGTTTCGGAGTGTGGCTCGGGGAGCCGCAGGGCAGCGCCGCCAGCCTGTTCGCGCTGCTCGCCGACCGCACCCAGGCGCCGGCTGGCGAGGCGCCGCCGTCGTCCCCGGGCGGCCTGCCGCCCGAGTGGGAACGGATCCTGTCCGCACCCTTCGTGCTGAACCCCGTCTACGGCACGCGCTGCTCGACGGTGCTGCTGCTCGAGCCGGACGGCGCGCTCTACCTCGCCGAGCGGCGCTTCGACTCCGCGGGGGAATGCCGCGAGCAAACTGAATTTCAACTGAATGCGGGCGACTGGCCGTGAGTTATGTCGGCCGGGTGCGGGAACCGGCCCGGTCCGGCGCGCTCTGACTTTAAAGAGTGCCGAGCGGGTGCAACCGCGAGGCTCTAGAATCCCAAGGTTTTTTCCTGACCACACCTCGAGATGGCGCAGCGCAAACCTCTGCCTCGGGCACGCCGACGGCACCGGCGGGGCCCGGTGCTCGCCGTCTGTCTGTTGGCCGCCGCGCTCGCGCTCACCCTGGCCGCGGCACCGGCGCGCGCGGCCGCCGGGGTCAACGTCGAGATCCGCGGGGTGGACGAGACGCTGCGCGCCAACGTGCTCGCCTACCTGAGCTTCGAGCGCTACAAGAAGGGCGGCGTCGACCTCACTGCCGACATGATCGAACGGCTGCACAACCGGGTGGAGCGCGAAGTCCAGGAGGCGCTGCGCCCGTTCGGCTATTTCGAGCCGCAGGTGAACTCCACCGTCACCGATCTCGGCAAGGGCGAGTGGCGCGTGGTGGTGGAGATCAAGCCGGGCCGGCCAGTGCTGGTGACGCACATCGAGATCAAGGTCACCGGCCCCGGCGCGAGCGACCCGCTGTTCACGCGCATCCTGGCGCACCCGCTGCTGAAGGACGGCGACCGCCTCAACCAGGCGAGCTACGAGGCCATCAAGCAGGACCTGCAGCGCACCGCCGCGACCTACGGCTACTTCGACGCCAAGATGATCCGCAACGAGCTGCTGGTCGATCCGCCCGCATACACCTCGAACATCGCCATCGAATTCGCCACCGGCGAGCGCTACCGCTTCGGCCCGACGACCATCAGCCAGCAGGTGGTGAAGGACAGCCTGGTGCGCCGCTACCTGCGCTACCACCAGGGCGATCTGTTCGACCTGACGCAGGTGCTGCGCACCCAGTTCGCGCTCGACGATGCGCAGTACTTCGCCAACCTCGAGGTACGCCCGGGCACTCCCGATCCCGCCACGCACACCGTGGCCGTCGATATCCATGCGGACCCGAACCGGCGCCACCGCTACTCCTTCGGCGCCGGCTATGCCACCGACACCGGCGCGCGCGCCACGCTCGGCTTCGAGGACCACCGCATCAACCCGAGCGGCCAAAGCTTCAACGCCACGCTGCAGTTCGCGCAGATCACGCGCTACAACGTGACCACCAGCTACATCTTTCCGGTGGGCGATCCGGCGGTCGAGCATTTCGCGCTCAACGGCAACATCGAGCAGCAGACGCTCGCCGACGTCACGGCCTATACCCAATCGGTCGGGCCGAGCTTCACCTCGGTGCGGGGCGGCTGGCAGACCGTGTGGAAGGCGAATGCGGTACGCACCACCAGCGAGGACCTGAACGGCACGACCACCGACCGGCTGCTGGTGCCGGAGCTCGATCTCGCCTCGGTGCCGAAGGACTACCTCGGCGAGCCGCTGTTCGAATACCCGTTCGTGGCCGAGATCCGCGGCTCCGACGCGGCGCTCGGCTCGGATTCGAACTTCATCCAGGCGCACATGCAGCTCGAGAATACCTTCCGGATCGGCGGCCCCTGGCACCTGTTGCTGCGCGAGGAAGTGGGCGCGAGTCTGGTATCGCGCTTCTCGGACCTGCCGACGATCTACCGCTTCTTCGCCGGCGGCGACAACAGCGTGCGCGGCTTCTACTACAACGAGCTCTCGCCCACCGCCCCGGTGTGCACCACGGGGCTCAACGGCCAGTTCCTGCACACCGCCGACGGCAGCTGCCAGAGCGTGGCGGGCTACATCAAGGTGGGCGGCAAGGACGTGATCACCGGCACGGTGGAGGTGGTGCGCGAGCTGCCGCGCAACCTCGGCTGGGCGACCTTCATCGACTACGGCAACGCCTTCGACAGCTTCAGCGGCATCCATCTGTTTTATTCGGCCGGGGTGGGCATCCGCTTCCGTACGCCGGTGCTGACGCTCGGCGTCGACGTGGCGCAACCGCTCAACTCCCCGGGCGCCGGCCCGCGCCTGCACATCAACTTCTCGCCGAAGCTGTGACTTAGCTCATGCGCCGCTGGCTCATCTTCGGCATCGCCTGCCTGCTGCTCCTGGTGATCGTCCTCGCGCCGGTGGCGCTGGTCGGCGCCGCGGTCTTCACCGAGTCGGGGCTGCAGTTCCTCATCCGTCACCTCCCGGAGCGCTTCGGCTCGGG
>JASHVF010000297.1 GCA_030039615.1 Gammaproteobacteria bacterium
CCGCACCTGCGCGCCGTTCGTCGCCGGCATCGGCCGCATGCCCTACGCGCGCTTCCTCGCCTGGAATCTGGCCGGCGGCTGCGCCTGGGTGCTGCTCTTCATCTGGGGCGGCTATCTCTTCGGCAACGTCCCGCTGGTGAAGCAGCACTTTGGATTGGTGACGCTCGCGATCATCGCGGTGTCGCTGGTGCCGCTCGTCGCGGCACTGCGCCGGCGCACTGCCGAGGAGCGCTGAAGGCTTAAGCGAACTGGCTGCGGATGAAGGCCATCACCGCGCCGATCAAGCCGCCGATGAGCAGCGCCACGTTCGGCACCGAGCTCAGGAGGAACCCCGTGTGCCGGCCCTCGGCCGCGCGCACGTAACCCGTGAAGTACATCGCCCGGCCGATGACGAACAGCAGCCCGAGCGCTGCGGCCACGCGGGCGTTCACGTACCAGGCGAACAGCATGAGCGACGGCCCGAAGACCACGAGCTGCTCGAGCGTGTTCATCTGCGCCCGGAAGTAGCGCTCGAAGACCTCGTTGCCGGTCGTGGCGGGTGCGGCTACCTTGTAGGTGCCGCGGGCGCGGGCCACCGCCAGGGCGAAGAAGAAGAACTCGAGCAGCGCGAGCGCGAGCACGATGTGAACGAGTGCCATGGGACCCCCTGGCGCCTAGCTTAAACGAGGCCGAGAACCGCGGCACGGGCAGTGGCGGAGTTCCGCCGCACCCGGTGGCACAATGGGCGCATGAACGAGAGAGTCCGGGGCTATGCGCACCGGGTCGACATCGCCGCCGACGCGGAGCGGGTGTGGCGGGCGATCACCGAGCCGCAGAGCCTCACGCGCTGGTGCTCGCCCGAGGCGCAGCTGCAGCCGCGCCAGGGCGGGCTGTTCCGCGCCTGTGTCGACCGCGTCACCGAGCTCGAGGCCCACATCGACGTGTTCGAGGCCGGGCGCCGGGTGCGGCTCATCTACCTGCCGAACCCCGCCCTGCCGCCCGCCGACTCGGTGATGACGGATGATCTCATCGTGGAAGCGGTGCCGGGCGGCACGGTGGTGCGGCTCCTCGGCTCGGGCGTGCCCGGCGAGCGCGAGTGGGACACGCAGTACTGGCGGCTGCGCACCTCGTGGCAGCAGGCCCTGAATCGACTCAAGGTGCTGGTCGAGATGCAGCGCCGGGCGTCCTCCCAATGACCGGGTTTCTGCTGCGGGCGCTGCTCAGCGCGCTCGGCCTCTACCTCGCGACCCGCTGGGTGCACGGCGTGTACATCGCGAACCTCGAGACGCTGCTGCTCGCGGGACTGCTGCTCGGGGTGGTGAACGCGATCGTGCGGCCGGTCGCCTTCATCCTGACACTGCCGCTCACCATCGTGACGCTCGGCCTCTTCCTTCTGGTGCTGAACGCCGCCATGGTGGCGCTCGTCGCCTGGATCCTGCCGGGCTTTCACCTCTACGGGGGCTTCCGGGCCGCGCTCTTCACCTGGATCATCGTCTGGCTAACGGGCTGGCTCGGCTCGGCGCTCATCGGCGAGCGGGGATTCGAGCGCTACCCGCGCCGCTAATCACCGCGCCGGAGGGCAGTCGCATGACATCGCCCGGAGTACTCGCCGCCATCGGCAACACACCGCTCGTCGAGCTGACGCGCTTAAAGCCCGCGGGCGCGGCGCGCATCCTGGTCAAGCTCGAGTCGGCCAATCCCACCGGCAGCATGAAGGACCGCGTGGCGCGCGCCATGGTCGAGGGCGCGGTCGCCGCCGGGCACCTGAAGCCCGGCGATACCGTGGTCGAATACACCGCCGGCACGACCGGTATCTCGCTCGCCCTGGTGTGCGCGGCGCTCGGCTTCAAGGCGCACTTCGTGTTCTCCGACGCCTTCAGTCCCGAGAAGCGCCTCACCATGCGTGCCTACGGCGCGACCGTCACCGACGTCGCGAGCGACAACGGCAGGATCACCGAGCGGCTCATCAAGGCGATGATCGCGACGGCGGCGGAGCTCGGACTTCGGCCCGGACACTGGTACTGCGATCAGCTCACCAACCGCGACGGCGAGGCGGGCTATCACGCCTTCGGCGAGGAGCTCTGGGCGCAAAGCGGCGCACGTGTGGATGCCTTCGTGCAGGCGGTCGGCACCGCACACTCGATTCACGGCAGCGCGCACGCGCTGCGCGCCCATAACCCGCGCCTCGAGGTGATCGCGGTCGAGCCCGCGGAGTCGGCGGTGCTCTCCGGAGGGCAACCCGGGGCGCACAGCATCGACGGCATCGGCATCGGCTTCGTGCCGCCCTTGTGGCGCCGCGCGGACGTCGACGCGATCGCCACCGTTCCGACCGCGGAGGCGCAGGCCATGGCGCGGCGCCTGGCGCGCGAGGAAGGAATATTTGCCGGCACCTCCACCGGCGCCAACCTGGTGGCGGCGCTCGCGGTGGCGCGGCGCCTGGGCGAGGGCGCGACGGTGGCGACGATCGCGGTCGACTCGGGGCTGCGTTACTTGAGCACCGAGCTGTTCCGCGCCTGAGGGCGCGCTGCGCTGCTTGTGCTTCAGCGCGCCTGCAGCCGCTCCGCCCAGCGGTACACCCACCAGATCACCAGCACGAAGCCGATTCCGCCAAGGATCTCCGAGGGCGTCTCGAACGAGTCTCCCACCACGGCGATCGGGAATGGGTTGTTGGTGAAGGCGACGAGCGCCGTGAAGACGACCGCGAGCACGCTCTCACCGACGATCAGACCCGAAGCGAGCAGCACGCCGAGCTGCCTGGTGGCCTCCGCCTTCGGGGTGCGGTCCGCGCGCCGCTCGTACCACCAGCCCGCCACCGCGCCCACCGTGACCATCAGCGTCGCTGCCGTGGGCAGGTAAATGCCGAGGCCCACGGCGAGCGGCGGCAGGCGCAGCGAGCGCGTGCTCTTCGAGAGCAGGAAGTCCACCAAGATGATGCCGGCGCCGACCAAGGCGCCGAGGCCCATCAGCTGCCATTTCTCCGGATCGTTCTGGATGACCGCCTGCCCGAGGGCCGAGATCAGGCCCGCCTGGGGCGCGGGCAGGGCGTGGGCTCCCGCGCCGGGAGCGCCCGCGAAGCCGTAGGCCTTGTTGACCAGATCCAGCACCGGCGGGATGACGAGCGCGCTCGCCACAACGCCGACCACCAGCGCCCACTGCTGCTTCGAGGGGGTGGACTCGACCAGCTGGCCGGTCTTCAAATCCTGCAGGTTGTTGTTGGCGATCGCCGCGACGTTGAACACCACGGCGGTGACGAAGAGGGCATAGGCGACGAGTGCCTTGCCCATCGCAGGCGGCAGCGATGACTTGACGGTGACCACCAGGAACAGCGCCGTGGTGGCGACCACCAGGATGCCGATGCCGGAGAGCGGGCTGTTCGAGGCGCCGATGAGTCCCGCCATGTAGCCGCAGACGGTCGAGACGAAGAACCCGAGCACCACCACGATGACGATGCCGCCGACGGTGAGCAGCAGCGCGTGCGCGCCGAGGCCCGCGCCGGTGGCGAAGTTCCACAGCAGCCAGCAGATCGGCAGGATGCACAGCAGCGACACCAGCCCCACCTGATCGACCGGGATGTCGTGCTCGGTACGCGCGAGCGTGTCGCCCTGGCCGGCCTTGCGTGCCTTCGAGGAGGCGATCGCGCTCTTCAGTCCCCCGATCACCGGTTTCACGAGCTTGAGAAGCGTCCAGATGGCGGACACGGCGATGGCGCCCGCGCCCACGTAGCGCACGTAGTGGCTCCAGGCGGTGTGCGCGAGCTCACCCGCATCGCCTGCGGCGGGGTGCAGCGCGCTGAAGTGCGGCACGCCCCAGGCCCAGCCGATCACGGCGCCGACGAACATGGCGATGCCGACGCAGATGCCGA
>JASHVF010000298.1 GCA_030039615.1 Gammaproteobacteria bacterium
GAACTTCTTCGTCGGCAGCCGCTGGCCGGCGCCGCTTTCGGACGTGGTCGAGGCGCTCGCGGTCGAAACGCTGCGGGCTTCGGGCGAGTGGCAGTCGGTGCAGGACTCGGGCAGTGCGTTCACCCCCGAGTTTGTGCTGCAGATCTCGGTGCGGCGCTTCGAGGCCGACTACACCGCGGGCACCGCGCCGACGGTCGACGTGGTATTTGACTGCACGCTCGGGGCGCGTGAGGGACGCGAGCTGGTGACGAGCTTCGTGGCTGCGGGGAGTGCCGTGGCTGCGAGTGACCACATGGTCGAGGTGGTGGCGGCCTTCGAGCGCGCCAGCAGCAGTGCGCTCGATTCGCTGGTGCAGCAGGCCGCGGCCGCGACGCGCGCCTACGGCGAGCACGGCGCGGCGGCACGCTGATGGATGAGCGCGTGCAGCGCAGTATCCAGGTGGAGCGCGCCTACGAGCTTTATCAGCGTGGCGCGCGCGCCGACGCCCGGGCGCTGTGTGAGTCGATTCTCGAACAGTTGCCGCGTTGCGGGGCGGTCCTGCAGCTGCTCGGAGTCATTCACGCACAGAGCGCAGATCACGCCCGCGCGCGCGAGCTCTTCGAGCTCGCGACGTCGGTCGAGCCGGACAACGCCCTGACCTGGTGTTTCAAGGCCGTCACGCATCAGGCGCTCGGCGAATGGCAGGCGGCGCTCGCCGCCTACCGGCGTGCCATCGCCCTCAAGCCCGATTACGCCGAGGCTCATGCCAACTGCGGCAACGTGCTCGCGCAGCTGGAACGCTGGCAGGAAGCTTTGCAGAGCTTCGAGCACGCAATCGCCGCCAGTCCGAACGATGCCGGCAGCTGGTGCAATCGCGGCAACGCACTCAAGGGGCTGGGGCAATGGCACGCCGCCCTCTCGAGCTACGAGCGCGCCCTCGCCATCGACCCCGCCTGTGCGGAGGCGCATTGCAACCGTGGCAACGTATTACAGGAGCTCGGCCGCTGGCGCGATGCTCTGGCGAGTTTCGACTGCGCGATCGCGCACCAGCCCGCGCTCCCCGAGGCGCACTACAACCGGGCCAATCTGCTGCGGGACACGTGGCAGCAGGAGGCGGCGCTCGCGAGCTATGACGCCGCCGTCGGGCTCAGGCCGCATTACGTGCAGGCCTGGGAGAATCGCGCCCACGTTCTGCTGCAACTCGCTCGCCACGAGGCGGCCGCCGAGAGCTACCGGCGCGCCCTCACCCTCAAGCCCGATGGCGATTTTCTCCTCGGCACCTACCGGCACGCGCGCATGCAGATCTGCGACTGGGAGGGTCTCGACTCCGACATCGAGGCGCTGGCGGAGGGACTGTCGGCCGGACGAGCGGTCGCGCCCCCCTTGACGGTGTTGGCGCTGATCGACTCGCCCGCCTTGCAGCGCGAGGCGGCGCACATCTGGTCGCGCCATAGAACGACGCGGCTGGAGGCACTGCCGGCGCTGCAGCCGCCCCGGCCGGGCGAGCGCATACGGCTCGGATACTTCTCGGCGGATTTTCACGAGCATCCGCTGGCACGCCTGACCGCCGAGCTCTTCGAGGCCCACGACCGCTCGGGTTTCGAGCTGACGGCCTTTTCCTTCGGCCCCGCCACCGGCGATGCCATGCAGACGAGGCTGCGACGGGCCTTTGACCGCTTCATGGACGTACGCGGCAGCTCGGAGCATGAGATCGCGCTGCTGGCCCGTTCCCTGCACCTCGATATTGCAGTGGACCTGTCCGGGTTCACGGCCGGCAGCCGCCCGGGAATTTTCGCGCTGCGCGCCGCGCCGCTGCAGCTGAGTTTCCTCGGCTACCTCGGCACCCTGGCGTGCGACTATATCGATTATCTGATCGCCGACCCAGTGCTGATCCCGCCGGCAGAGCGCGGCGCGTACAGCGAGCGGCTCATCTATCTACCCAGCTATCAGCCGAACGACTCGCGCCGCCGCGGCGCCGACACCACACCCGGCCGAGAGGCACTGGGACTGCCCGCACGCGGCTTCGTCTACTGCTGCTTCAATACCAGCTACAAGATCACTCCGGCGACCTTCGATGTCTGGATGCGCATTCTGGCCAGAGTGCCCGAGAGCGTTCTGATGCTGAGCTGCGACTCCGAAACGGCCAGGCGGAAGCTGCGGCACGAGGCGCGCAGCCGCGGCATCGATGCGGCCCGGCTCGTGTTCGCCAGGCGGGTGTCCTACGCCGAGTACCTGGCGCAGTACCGTGCGGTCGATCTGTTTCTCGACACTCTCCCCTACAACGCGGGTGCCACCGCGAGCGATGCGCTTTGGGCCGGTGTTCCCGTGCTCACGTGTCCGGGACGCGCATTTGCGGCACGAATTGCCGCGAGCTTGCTGACGGCCGCCGGGATGCCGGAGCTCATCGCCGCGAGCGCCGCGGCCTACGAGAACCTGGCCGTGGAGCTGGCACTCGACTCATCGCGCCTGGCACGCATTCGCGCACGGCTCGCGGCCAGGCGTCACGGCGCGTTGCTGTTCGATACGCCGCGGTTCACGGCCGCTCTCGAGGCGGCGTACCGCACCATCCACGAGCGTAGCGTCGGCGGTTATCCGCCACGGGACGTGTACGTCGGCGAGGCTACGGCCGCCTGAGAGCCGCTCGACTCAGAGCGCCACAGCCCGCTTGCGCGCGAACAGGCCGAGGCCGCCCAAGCCGCTCAGCAGCAGCCAGGCGGCAGCAGGCAGCGGCACGGCGGTCAATCCGACGGCGTCGAACTCGGTGTAGGTTTGCGCATCACCTACGAACACCGCCGACTCCGCAACACCCGTGCCCGTGAACGCCTGGTTGGTGGTGGATGACCAGGTGCAAAACTCGTCATGCGAGCTGGTACATGCGACGGTGGTGCCGGCGGACGTCAGCGTCAGGGTGCCCACCTCAGTGCCCGTGCCGTTGAGACCCGAGAACAGCTCGATGGTCGAGTCATAGGTCGCACTGTTGTTCAAGAGCGAATAGTTGAGGGAAATGCCGCTGAATCCGTTCGCGTCGTTCAGGATCGGCGTCACCCCGGTTGGCGTCGATGCCCAATACAGCACGCCAGGGGCGCCCGACGGCACGTTCTCGAACTCACCGGTACCGCCGTTGAAGCCGGTGCCCTTGTAGCCTGCATTGAGGAATTCGCCCGGAGAGCTGAACGTGACTCCGACATCGTTGGCGGTGCCGCCGGCGGTGCCATAGGCGTCCGTGCCACCATCGAAAAAGGTGTTGATCTCGGTGGCATTGACCTGGCCGCCGAAGGTCAGGATCGTCACGTCTCCGCTGATGGTCACGTTGGTGGCGGAGGCCTGCGATGCAGCCAGGCTCGCCACGCCGATAACCGGCAGCAACCGGGCGAATTTCTTGATCACCATTTGCGTACTCCAGATTTTGTTTTACGTATCCCGTGCCGCTCGCCGTGGACCGTCATGGATTCGGGTCGGGCTGGCAGGCCTGTGCGTACGAACCGACCGGCTGTCCGGCGCAGGACAGAAACAGCGGCGCCACGTTCGGCGGACCGGCGAAATTCAGCATGTTGGTAATCGTGCCCGCATAGCGATCGAAGGAGGCGTTCACCAGCGGCGACGGTGCCGTCGGTCCGTCGATGTAGCCGAGATTCCAGTTCTGCTCGATGAAGGCGATGATCGATGTCTGATCGGTGAGCGTGTGATCGACGTAGTTGCTGTTCGCGAATGGCGAGATCAGCAGCAGTGGCAGCCGCGGCCCATGTCCGCAGCGCGCCGGATTCGTGCCGGTCACAGGCGTACCGCAGACCCCGGGACCGCCGATGTTGTCGTAGGTACCGGGAGCGTCGCCGTTTGCGCCGCCCACGTTCGTCCCGTTGATGTTCGAGGGGCTGACCACCGGACCCATCTGGTGGTCGTACCAGCCGTCCGAGTCGTCGTAGGCGATGACGATCAGGGTGCTCGCCCAATACGGCGAATTCATCACCGCATTGATGACCTGGGTGATCCAGTACTGCTCGGAGAGCGGATCCGAGTTGCTCGGATGCGCGTTGTAGGCGTACGGCGGCTTGATGAAGGATACGGCCGGCAGGTTGCCGTTGGACAGCGCCTGGAAGAA
>JASHVF010000299.1 GCA_030039615.1 Gammaproteobacteria bacterium
CTGGTCAATCGGCTGCTGGGCGAGGAGCGCGTCATCGCCAGCGAGCAGCCTGGCACCACCCGCGACAGCATCCTCGTTCCCTTCGAGCGCGACGGTCGGCAGTTCCAGCTCATCGATACGGCGGGAGTGCGCCGCCGCGCGCGGGTCGAGGACGCGGTCGAGCGCGCCAGCGTCGCGAAGACGCTGCAGGCGATCGACGAGGCGCACGTGGTGATCCTGGTGCTGGACGCGCACGACAGCGTCGCGGAGCAGGACGCGAGCGTGCTCGGGCTCGCGCTCGAGCGCGGTCGCGCGCTCATCATCGCGGTGAACAAGTGGGACGGCATCCCGCAGGAGCAGCGCGCCGAGATCGAGCGCCAGCTCGCGCTCAAACTCGACTTCGTGCCGTTCGCGCCGCTCTTCTACATCTCCGCGCGCCACGGCACCGGCGTCGGCGAGCTCATCAGGGCGACGCTGCGGGCCTTCGCCGGGGCGATGCGCACCTTGCCCACCAAGGAACTGACGCGCGCGCTCGAGCATGCCCTCAGCGTGCATCAGCCACCGCTGGTGCGCGGCCGGCGCATCAAGCTGCGCTACGCCCACCAGGGCGGACGCAACCCGCCGCGGATCGTGATTCACGGCAACCAGACCGCCGCGGTTCCCGCCGCCTACACGCGCTATCTCGCCAACCTGTTTCGCAAGACTTTCGATCTGTACGCCACGCCGGTGGTGATCGAGTACCGCACGGATGCCAACCCCTACGACAGGGAGCCGCGCGGCAAGCGACCGGCGCGCGGCAAGCCGCGCGGCCGCAAGCGCCGAGGCTGAGCGCTGCGGTACGATCGGCTTAAGTTCCCCGGGAGAAACTCGTGCATACAACGGCCCGCTGGGTTTCCTGCGCCGCACTCGCGGCATGCGCCGCGCCGGGCAGCGGCGCCGAGCTGAGCGATGCCGCCTCCTACCTGTCGATCCGCGCTCCGAGCGTGGTGCTGCGGCACGTCGAGATCATCGACGGCACCGGCGCCGCGCCGCGCCTCGATCAGACGCTCGTCATTGCCGGTGAGCGCATCGCCGCGGTCGGGCCCGATGCGGGCACGGCGATTCCCGCCGGCGCGCTGGTGCGCGACTACAGCGGCTACGCAGTGCTTCCGGGTCTCGTCGGCATGCACGACCATCTTTTCTATACGGCTTCGCGCGACACGCAGCGCAACTCCCCGGGCGGGCTCGAGCCGGGCTTCGTCGTCAACGAGATTCCCTATTCGGCCCCGCGGCTGTATCTCGCCGCCGGCGTGACTACGCTGCGCACCACGGGAAGCATCGAACCCTATGCGGACCTCAAGGTGCGCTCGCGCATCGAGGCGGGTGCGCTCCCCGGTCCGCATCTCGATCTGACCGCACCCTACCTCGAGGGCGCCGGCACTTTCTTCGCGCAGATGCACGAGCTGCAGGGACCCGAGGAGGCCGGCAGGTTCGTCGATTACTGGGCCGCGACCGGTATGACCTCGTTCAAGGCGTACATGAACATCACGCGCGCGGAGCTGGCCGCCGCCGCCGCCGCGGCGCATCGCCACGGGCTGAAGATCACCGCGCACCTGTGCTCGGTCAGCTGGCCCGAGGCGATCGCCGCCGGCATCGACGATCTCGAGCACGGGCCGGTGTATACCGACAGCGAGTTCGTCGCCAACCGCCGGCCCGATCACTGCCCGGAGTCCTCCGCGATGAACGCCTCGTGGTCGCCAAAGAGCGTGGCGGACGCGGACGTTGCGGGACTCATCCGCACGCTGGTTGCGCACCACGTCGCGGTGACCTCGACGCTGCCGGTGTTCGAGCTGGGCGTGCCCGCGCGTCCGCCCGCGCAGCGGCGCGCGCTCGAGGCCATGGCGAGCGCGGCCCGCGACAGCTACCTCACTTTCCGCGGCCTGATCGATCCGGCGAACCCGACGCCGGCAAAACTCTTCCGACTGGAGATGGATTTCGAGCGCGCGTTCGCCGCAGCCGGCGGACTGCTGCTCGCCGGGCCTGACCCGACCGGCGCGGGAGGTGTGCTGCCGGGGTTCGGGGATCAGCGCGAAATCGAGCTGCTGGTGGAGGCGGGTTTCACGCCGCTGCAGGCGATCCAGATCGGAACGCAGAACGGCGCGCGCTTCCTCGGCCGCGAGCAGGACATCGGCACGATCGCCGCGGGCAAGCGCGCCGATCTCGTGCTGCTGCGCGGCGATCCGGCGGCGCACATCGAAGACCTGGAGAACGTCGCAGTGGTCTTCAAGGACGGGCAGGGCTACGACCCCGCCCGTCTCATCGAGGCGGTGCGCGGGCAGGTCGGCATCCGCTAGAAACGTGCTGCTAGCGCTGCGCCGTCTCGGGCTCGCGCTTGCCGTTGTCCGGCGGGACCTTCTTCGGCTTTGCAGCCTTGTCCTGCTGCTGCTGTTGCTTCTGTCCCTGCGCCTTGGCGCTGGCCGCCTGCTGCGGGTGCGGTTTGCCACCCTGGGCCTGACTGCCGCCCTGCGCGCCGTAGGCAGGCCGGTTGGCATTT
>JASHVF010000032.1 GCA_030039615.1 Gammaproteobacteria bacterium
GCGCGCGTCAGCTTCGCGGTGCGCGCGCGCGATGCCAGCGCCGAAGTCGCCGCCAGAACCGTGGCGGATCGCACCCAGGAGGTGCTCGACCTGCTGAGCGGCAGCGGCATAGCCCCCGCCGACATCGATGCCCACCGGATCGACAAGGAGGTGGTGGCCGAAAACGAATCCGCCGGTTTCTCGGCCGCGGCCCGCCGACCGACGACGCTGCGTTACGAGGTCTCGCGCTCGTTCTCGGTGCTGATCCGCACGGTCTCGGTCTGGCCGGATCTCGGCACGAAGCTGCTGCAGATGGCCAACGTCGAGAGCATCGAGTCGCAGTTCGATTGCAGCGACCGCAAGGCGCTCGAAGAGGCACTGGCGACCGACGCTGCGCGCGACGCGCAGCACCAGGCGGAGCTGCTCGCCGCCGGCTTCGGAGAGAGGCTCGGAGCCGTGGCGGCGGTTTCGCAGTCCTCATTCGAGCACCTGAGCGGCCGCTTCCTCGAGGGAGACATGCAGACCGTCAGCGCGAGCGCGGCGCGCGCATTCTACCGAAAAGTCAGCAGCGCCCAGGTATCCGTGCCCGACACGATCGCGTTCCAGGAGAGCGTCAACGCGATCTATCGCCTCGAGGGCGCCAGTCACTGAGCTGTTTTCCCCTACCGGCGCCGGCCCGGCGATTATGCAACCTAATGGTTGCTAGTTGCGCCACGGGCGGGTAATATGCAACCTGGAGGTTGCAACTATGGAAGCACGCATCGAAAGAAGCGTCGAGCTGCGGGCCCCGGTGGCGCGCGTCTGGCGCGCCCTGACCGATCACCGCGAGTTCGGCACGTGGTTCCGCGTGCAGCTGGAAGGCCCGTTCGTCTTGGGTGAGGTCACGCGCGGCGCGATCACCTACCCCGGCTGCGAGCACATGCGCTTCGAGGCGCGCATCGAGCGCATGGAGCCCGAGCGGCTGTTCGCCTTCAGCTGGCCTCACCCGCGGCACATCGACAAGGAGCGCTACTCGAGCGACTACTCCGGCGCGCCGACCACGCGCGTCGAGTTCCGCCTGGAGGAGATCGCCGGCGGCACACGGCTCACGGTCACCGAGTCGGGCTTCGAGAAGCTCTCGCCCGAGCATCGCGCCGACGCCTTGCCGAGGAACAGCGACGGCTGGCGCATCCAGATGCAGAACATCGAGCGCCATGTCGCGGCTCGCAGCTGAGCGCAGCCCTGCCCGCCGCCGGCACGCCGCAGTGTGCGCCGCGCTCGGAGACGAGACGCGCCTCTCGCTGGTAGCGACGCTCTCGGGGGGCGAGCGCCGCTCGATCGCGGAGCTCACCGCCACGGCGCGCGTCACGCGCCAGGCGATCAGCAAGCACCTGCGGGTGCTCGAGAGCGTCGGCCTGGTGCGCGGCGCGCGCGCGGGGCGCGAGCGGCTCTTCGAGCTCGACCCCGCGCCCATGCGCGAGCTGGGCGACTACCTCGGCCGCGTCTCCGCGCAGTGGGATCAGGCGCTGTCGCGACTCAAGGCGCTGGTGGAGGACTGAGGCGCGCCCGCGCGGATCTCGAAGCAGCGGTGGATGCGCGGGTTGCGCGCGAAGTCCTCGGGCAAGGTAGCCGCGGAGATGTCGCGCACCTGGTAGCGCGCGCCGAGCTCCGCGGCCAGCCTGAAGCGCTGCGCGTTGCTCGAGAACACCAGCAGCCCGTCGGGGGCGAGCAGCCGCATGCAGGCATCGATGAGCTGCGGGTGGTCGCGGGCGACGTCGAGCACGCCCTCCATACGCCTGGAGTTCGAGAAAGTCGGCGGATCGAGGAAGATGAGATCGAAGCGCTCGGCGCCCGGTCCGGCCGCGGCGAGCCACTCGCGGCAGTCGGCCTGCACCAGCGCGTGGGCGGGATTCGCGAAGCCGTTGAGCGCCAGGTTCTGCTGCGCCCACTCGAGGTAGGTGCGCGACAGATCGACCGAGACGCTGCTGTGCGCGCCGCCGGCCGCCGCGTAGACGCTGGCGCTGCCCGTGTAGGCGAACAGGTTGAGGAAGCGCCTGCCGCGCGCCGCCGCGGCGAGCCGCGCGCGCGTCATGCGATGGTCGAGGAACAGGCCCGTGTCGAGGTAGTCGCCGAAGTTGACCCGGAACTTGAGCCCGCCCTCGGCGACGACGTGAAAATGCTCGTGCTCGCCGAGCTTCTGGTACTGCTCGCCGCGCGGCGTGCGGCGCCGGGTGCGCACGCGGATGCGCTCCGTCGGCACGCCGGTCGCATCGGTGAGGCTCGCGAGCACCTCGCCGCGGCGGCGCTGCACGGCTGCGCGCTCGATCTCGGCGGGAGCCGCATACTCCTGCACGTAGAGCCAGTCCGCCTCGGGCGCGAGCGTGCGATAGAGGTCGATCGCGAACGCATACTCGGGCATGTCGGCGTCGTAGAGCCGGTAGCAGCTGACGGCGTTGCGCGCGGCCCAGCCGCGCAGTCTCCTGAGATTCTTCGCCAGGCGATTGGCGAACATGCGCGCGCCGTCCGTGTCCTTGAGGTGCGCGATCCCCTTGCCGAGCGTGCCGAGCGCGCGCTCACTGTCCGCGCCCACCTCGATCCGCAGCAGCCGGCACTCGATCGAGCCGTTCCAGAGAGTGTGCGTGCGGCGCGCGCGCAGGCCGAGCTCCAGGCCGAGCGCCGGCGAACCCGTCAGCACCGCGGCCTGCCAGCCCGCGAAGCGTTCGCGCAGCACGCGACCGAGCTCGCGGTGCACGGCGCGCGCGGCCTCGAGGTCCTCGAGCCGCACGCCATAGGGCGGGTTGGTGCACACGAGCCCGGAACGATCCGCGCTGCGGCCGGCGAGCGGCGCCGCCTCACTCAAGGAGCCGACCTCGAGCTGCACGAGATCCCCCACTGCCGCGCGCTGGGCGTTGTCGCGCGCGGCGCGGATCGCCTGGCTGTCGCGATCACGGCCGCGCAGCGTAGCGGACACCTCACTCGCCGGACGAACCCGCGAGCGCGCCTCCGCGCGCAGCCGCTCCCAGAGCGGCGCATCGTGCCCGCGCCAGCCGAGAAACCCGAAATACTCGCGCGTCAGCCCCGGGGCGCGGTCGGCGGCGATGAGCGCCGCCTCGATGCACAGCGTGCCCGAGCCGCACAGCGGGTCGAGGAACTCCGCGCCGGCGGCGGCGAGCGTGTCCCACTGAGCGCGCAGCAACACCCCGGCGGCGACGTTCTCCTTGAGCGGCGCCTCTCCGGCGGCGCCGCGGTAGCCGCGGCGATGCAGGCTCTCGCCCGCAAGGTCGATCGCGATCGTCACGTGCGTGCCGTGCGCGTGCGCGTGCACGCGCACGTCCGGGCGCGCGGTGTCGATGTCCGGACGCGCACCGGTCGCGGCACGCAGCGCATCGACGATGCCGTCCTTCAACTTCAGCGCGCCGAAGTGCGTGTGCGTGATCGCGGGATGGCGGCCGCTGAAGTCGCAGGCGAGCGTGGCGCCGGGCTCGAGCTGCGCGGCCCAGTCGAGGCGCGCCACGGCGGCGTGAAATTCCCCGGCATCGCGCGCCTCGAACGCGGCGAGCTCGAGGAACACGCGGTTGGCGACCCGCGACCAGAGACAGGCGCGGTAGGCGCTCTCGAGGCCGCCGCTGAAGGCGACACCGGTCGAGCGCTCGCGCGGCTGCTGCGCGCCGTACGAGCCGAGCTCGCGCGCGAGCAGATCGGCGAGCCCGCGCGGAGCGCTGGCGAGGAAACGCAGCGGCGCCGCGCTCACGGCGGCGGCCGCGGCCCGCTCAGGTGAGGTCGAGCCACGTGGTCTTCAGCTCGGTGTACTTCTCCAGCGCGTGCAGCGACTTGTCGCGGCCGATGCCCGACTGCTTGAAGCCGCCGAACGGCACGGTGATGTCGTCGCCGTCGTAGCAGTTG
>JASHVF010000033.1 GCA_030039615.1 Gammaproteobacteria bacterium
CTCACCTTCATCGACCTCGCGCTCTCCCGCCAGGCGCTGCGCTTCGGGCGCTTCACCCTGAAGTCCGGCCGCGAGAGCCCGTACTTCTTCAACGCCGGACGCTTCAGCGACGGCGAGGCCGCAGGCGCGCTCGGGCGCTGTTACGCCGCCGCCATCGCGGCCTCCGGCCTCGACTTCGACATGCTGTTCGGTCCGGCCTACAAGGGAATTCCGCTGGTGACCGCGGCGGCGGTAGCCCTCGCCGAGCATCACGGCCGCAGCGTCCCGTATGCCTTCAACCGCAAGGAAGCCAAGAGCCACGGCGAGGGCGGCAATCTCATCGGCGCGCCGCTCGCCGGGCGCGTGCTGATCGTCGACGACGTGATCACCGCCGGCACTGCGGTGCGCGAGTCGCTCGATCTGATCCGGCGCGCGGGCGCGGAGCCGGTCGGCGTGGCGCTGGCGCTCGACCGCGAGGAGCGCGGCCAGGGCGACTTGAGCGCGGTGCAGGAGCTCGAGCGCGACGAGGGCCTCAAATGTGTGAGCATCGTCACACTCTCCGAGCTGATCGAGGCCCTGTCGCATCCGTCCGATGGCCTCGAGCCGATCAGCGCCGCGCAACTCGCGGCTCTGCATGCCTACCGGGCGCGCTTTGGCGCGCGTTGACGCTTGCCAGCGCCGCGCGCGCGACCGAAGATAGCCGCATGTCGGTTCGAACGGCTCGCTCGGGGGCGATCGCATGGCTTGCGGCTGCGGCACTGGCCGCCGCCGCGGCGCTCGCCGCCCCTCCGCCACAGAACAACGGCAAGACCACCTATCGCTGGGTCGACGATCAGGGCGTAGTGCATTACGGCGACCAGATCCCGCCGCAGTACGCCGGCAGGGACCGCGAGATCCTCAACCCCCAGGGCGTGCCGGTTCAGCACGTGGACGGCCAGAAGAGCCCGGACCAGCTCGCCGCCGAGGCGCGCGACCGCGCCGCGGAGATCAAGCAGAAGCAGCACGACAGCTTCCTGGTCACGACCTACACCTCGGTGAAGGACATCGAGGCGCTGCGGGATGCGCGGCTCGAGCAGCTGCACACGCAGCGCGCCGCCGCGCAGCAGTACATCGAGAGCCTCAAGTCGCGCCTCGGCGCGCTGCAGACGCGCGCACTCGGCTTCCGCCCCTACAACTCCGCTGCGGCCGCACGCCGCATGCCCGATGATCTCGCCGAGGACCTGGTGCACACGGCCAACGAGATGCGCACCCAGACCACCGCGCTCGCCAGCTCGAACGATATCGAGACGCAGCTGCGCGCCCAGTTCCAGGCGGACATCGAGCGCTACCGCGAGCTGCATACGCTGCACTCGGACAACTGAGCGCGGGCGCCGCGAGGCGCGCCGCCGCCTCGCTGTCAGCCGCTGCCCGAGTGTCCGAAGCCGCCGGGGCCGCGCACCGAGGCGGCGAAATCGGCCACGATCTCCAGCTCCACCTGCAGCACCGGCACCACCACCAGCTGCGCGATGCGCTCCCCCGCGCTCACCGTGTAGGCCTGCGCGCCACGGTTCCAGCACGACACCATGAGCTGACCCTGGTAGTCGGAGTCGATGAGGCCGACCAGATTGCCGAGCACGATGCCGTGCCGATGCCCGAGACCCGAGCGCGGCAGGATCAGCGCCGCGAGCGTCGGATCCTCGAGATGGATCGCGATGCCCGTCGGAATGAGCTCGGCGCTCCCGGGAGCGAGCGTCAGCGGCGCGCCGATGCAGGCGCGCAGGTCGAGGCCGGCGGAGCCCTGGGTGGCGTAGCTCGGCAGCGGAAACTCGGCGCCGAGGCGCGCGTCGAGTATGCGCACCCTGAGCGCGCGGCGTGCGGCGGGGTGCATCGCTGCCTCTTAGCCGAGCGCGCTGCCGCGCTGCGAGCGGTCGGCGCGTGCGGCGAGCTCGCGGGCGATGAGAGTCACCAGGCCGCGTGCCAGCGCCGGCTTGCCTGCCCGGCCGAGCTCGAAGCGCGCGCCGCGGGCGAGCACGATGAGCTGGTTGTCATCGACGTCGAAGGCCTTGTCGTCGCCAACCTCGTTGGCCGCGATCATGTCGAGGTTCTTCTTCATGAGCTTGGCGCGCGCGTTCTGCTCGACCGACTCGGTCTCGGCAGCGAAGCCCACCACGAACGGCCGGTCGGGACGCGCCGCCACCGTGGCCAGCACGTCGACCGTGCGCTCCATCGACAGCTCGAGAGTGTCGCTGGTCTTCTTGATCTTGTTCTCTGCCGCGTGCACCGGGCGATAGTCGGCGACCGCGGCCGTGGAGATGAAGATGTGAGTGCCGGCGAGCTCGCGCAGCACCGCCGCCAGCATCTCGGCGGCGCTCTCGACGTCGACCCGCTGCACCCCGGGGGGCGTCGGCAGGCTCACCGGGCCGCTCACCAGGATCACCTCGGCACCCGCGGCGCGCGCCGCCTGTGCGATCGCGAAGCCCATCTTGCCGGAGCTGCGGTTGCTGATGAAGCGCACCGGGTCGAGTCGCTCGCGGGTCGGTCCGGCCGTGATCAGCACCCGCCGCCCGGCGAGCTCGCCGCCGGCCGAGAGCAGCGCGCCGAGCTGCTCGGCGAGCTCGAGGGGCTCGAGCATGCGGCCCTCCCCCGTCTCCCCGCACGCCTGGTCGCCGGCGGCGGGACCGAACAGCGCGACGCCGCGCGCGGTGAGCTGTGCGACATTGGCGCGCGTGGCGGCGTTGGCCCACATGACATGATTCATGGCCGGCGCCACCGCGAGCGGCGCCTCGGTCGCGAGACACAGCGTCGCGAGCAGGTCGTCGGCGTGGCCGCCCGCGAGGCGTGCGAGGAAGTCGGCGCTCGCGGGCGCGATCAGCACGGCGTCCGCCCAGCGCGCCAGCTCGATGTGCCCCATGGCGGCCTCGGCCGCCGCGTCCCACAGATCCGTGCGTACGCTACGGCCCGACACCGCCTGAAACGTGGTAGCGGTCACAAACTCGCGCGCCGCCGCCGTCATCACCACCTGCACTTCGGCGCCGCGCTCGCGCAGCCGCCGCACCAGGTCAGGACTCTTGTAGGCGGCGATGCCGCCAGTGACGCCGAGAAGGATGCGTTTGCCTTGCATGCATTGCCTCTGGGCGGGGATTATCTCACCGCGCCAGGCACTGAGCGCAAACCCGGCGCACGCCGTGAAAAAGGCGCGCTTCGCGGCGCTTTCTGCCCCTGCCGCGGGGCTGGCGGGCTCCTTAGACTCTGCCTGCCCTGCCTTAGAACGGAACGTGATGGCGTGACGACCATCCGCCACTGGCCGGAAAGCGAGCGCCCGCGCGAGAAGCTGCTCGCGCGTGGGCCCGCCGCGCTCTCGGACGCTGAGTTGCTCGCGGTGCTGCTCGGGTCAGGGATCCGCGGGTGCTCGGCCGTCGAGCTGGCTCGCGCACTGATCGGCGATTTCGGCTCGCTGCGCGAGCTCCTCAACGCGGAGCGGCCGCGGTTGCGCGCGCGCCGTGGCATCGGTCCGGCGCGCTACGCGCTGCTGCAGGCGGCGCTGGAGCTGGCGCGGCGTCACTTCCGCGAGGCGCTGCGGGTCGGCCCGGCGCTCGCCGCCCCCGAAGCCACCCGCAGCTTCCTGCTGGCACAGCTGCGCGACCGCCCCTACGAGGTGTTCTGCTGTCTGTACCTCGACAACCGCCATCGGCTGCTCGCCTTCGAGGAACTGTTCCGCGGCACCATCGACCGCGCCGGCGTGCACCCGCGCGAGGTGCTGCGGCAGACGCTGCTGCACAACGCCGCCGCCGTGATCTTCGCCCACAATCATCCTTCGGGGGTGCTCGAGCCGAGCCAGGCGGACGAGCT
>JASHVF010000300.1 GCA_030039615.1 Gammaproteobacteria bacterium
GGCCCAGCAATAGGGACGCAATTTATCTGGGAGCTTCTCAGAGAGCACAGCTGACACCAAGAGAAAGGCGGCGCTTACGAGGATCGTGATCATTTTTGTACACTCACCCGCAAGGGGATAAGTATATGGCGGTTCAAATGACCACGAAAAAGCGTGGGTTATCTCCCGCTAAACAATCCGCCCGCTTCCGCGAGGCGGCGAAGCAAGCTGGCGCTGATGATGCGAAGGCATTCGAGCGGGCATTAGCAAGATCGTCGCCGGGAACCACTCGGGGGCTTAGCTTCATGGGTCACCCCCGCCTGTTTACTGCATCGACACTCGATAGGTGAGCATCGCCCCGCCGTCGATCGGCACGATCGCGAGATGGGACTCGACATTCGTCCCATACCGCCGGTCCATCACGAAGTGCGCGCTCGAGATACCGAGGGCGGCGCCGGCCGCGGTATCGGACAGCCAGTGGTCGTTGTGTTTGAGACGCTCGTAGCTCGTGACAAAGCCGAGTCCGTAGCCGAGCAGGCGCCGCAGCCATCGGTACTCGTCGTTGCCTGACTCCGCCAGCACCGTACCGACAGCGAAGGCAGCGGTTGAGTGCAGGGAGGGGAAGGAGCTGCCGGACTTGAGCCATTCGTTCGAGTCGCTCGTCTGCTCGGGGGTCTCGCGCCCGGCCACGAACTTGAGTCCATAGGCGGCGACGCCGCTAAGGGCCGTCGCCTCTATCATCGCCCATCCCTCGCGGTAGCCGTCGCTGTCGCCGAGGAGCGTGGCGTAGCCCCACGTTCCGACCAGCACCGCGGCGGTGGGAATCGCATCCTTGGTGTCGTCACTGCTCATGCTCGGCGCCGGGCCGGCGCCCACGAAGTGGTCGCGGACCTGGCTGTCGTAGCGGTGCGCCAGGGCGACCGCGAGCACGGCGCCGCCGAACCAGCCCCAGTCCCTGCCGTCCCAGTGCAGCGGCGCGGTGAAATAGGCGCCGATGTCGGAGAGGACTCCGGCGGCACCCGCTTGCGGCGCCGGCGGCGGCGCTGGCGCCGGGACGGACGGCACCGCCTGCTGATCCGCGGTGTCTGTAGGCACCTGACCGAGCGCGATGGCGCAGATACTGAGGCTTGCCGCACCGAGCAGCAGCCTCGCTAGCGTTCTTGCAGACAAAATGTCCTTCCATGCGGCGCGTTTGTCGGCCGCCATCGGCGCGAATGATTGACCCCGTCGCGATTGTAGCCTGAGTTGCTGCTGGGCCTGCGGCGCGCTCAGGGGCTGCGGTACCAGGCCACGCCGGCGGCATCGAGTTCGCGGGTCGCGAGGCCGCGGCCGATCAGACAGTTGAGGTGGGCGATGCTCTCCCCGGTCGCCATGCCGAGCATGTCCAGTCCAACACGGCGGCGGAACAGCAGACCGAATACGTCGACTGCGCGTTTGGGAGTCACGAGCTCGCCGGCCAGCCGCTCCAGGCGCTGCTCGTGGCCGGCGATCAGCGCATCGAGCCGTGCGTGCAGACCCCGAAAGGGCTCGTTGTGCGAAGGCAGAACCAGCACATCGTCGCTGACGCGCCGTTTGATCGCCGCGAGCGAGTCGAGCCACTCGCTCAGCGGATCGGCATCCGGCTCGGTCGGGAAGACCGATACGTTGGAGGTGATCCGCGGCAGAACCTGGTCGCCGGAGATCAGCACGGCGAGCTCGGGGCAATGCAGGCACAGATGCTCCGGCGAATGGCCGCGTCCCACCACGGCGCGCCAGGTGCGGCCGCCGATGCGCAGTTCTTCGCCATCCACGACCCGACGGTAACTGTCGGGGAGAGCGTAGACCGCCTTGCCGAAGCCGCCAAAGCGCGCGCGATAGTGCTCGAGAGCGTCATTGTCCCAGCCCGCCGCATGGTAGAAGCGCACGCCGTCCGCCGGGGCCTCGCGTCCCGTATCCGCGACCAGCATTCGGCAGGTGACGTACTCGAGTCGCGTGGTCCACAGCCGGCAGTCATGCTGGCGCGTGAGCCAGCCCGCCATGCCAATGTGATCGGGATGCATGTGCGTGCAGATGACGCGCCCCGCCGGGCGCGCAGCCAGCGGGCCCGCAAAGGCGCTCTGCCAGTCGGCAACCGTGTCCGGCGTCTCCATGCCGGTATCGACCAGGGTCCAGCCGCCGCCGTCCTCGAGTGCCCAGAGGTTGATGTGATTGAGCGCCGGCATCGGCAGACGCATGCGCAGCCACAGAACGCCGGGCGCTACCGGCAACGCCTGCCCGGGCTGTGGGGTTGAGTCGAATGGATACGTCGCAGCCCCAAGAGCGGACGCATCGGCAATGGGTTCCGATTGCACCCGATCAATGTACCGGAGGCGCAAAGAATTGTAATTAAGGGTCATCACGCCTTGGCGAGAGGCGGCGGCTGGGTATTAATACGCACCATGGAACCCCGGTCGCGGGCGGCGGACTAAGGACTGATCGCACCCGAGGGTATGGAGACTGACAGATGATGCAGCTACCGGTGCTGAAAATCACGGCAGGATTCGCGCTTGCAGCGCTGCTCCTCGTCTCTGCGTGCACGTCGAGCGACGACAACTCCTCGGGCAGCGGCTCGACCACGAATCAGTCGCCGACCGGCATCTGGACGGGCACCGATTCGGTAACGGGATTGAGCATTACCGGCTACATCGACTCCGCGGACGAGGCGGTCTTCATGCGCTCCGATGGCGCGCAATTTGTCGGCCCGGTCACGGTATCGGATAGCACGCTCGCCGCGACGCTCACCGGATATGCGGATTTCCCCAACACCTTCAGCGACAACTCCACCTACGGACTCGGCACGCTCAACGGCTCGGTTACGGCGGGCAGCACGCTCACCGGCACGCTCTCGTTCACGACCAACGGCGGCACGGCGCAGAGCGGCTCGTGGTCGCTGAACTACAGCACCTTGAGCACTCTCACCTCGTCGCTCAGCAGCGTCACCGCCAACTACACCGACAGCACGACCGGCTCGACGATCACGATCGACGGCAACGGCGTAATGACCGGACAGAGTGCGACCTACGGCTGCGTGCTGAACGGCTCGATCACGGTGAGCGACAGCAGCTACGACGTCTACTCGGTGGCGTTCACGTGGGAGAGCTGCACCGGGACCTTCGCCGCTCTAAACGGCGTACAGTTCACCGGACTCGCCGCTCTGAATAACACCAACTCGCCGAACGTGCTCACGATCGCCGTTGCCGGCGCCAACTCGACCAGCAAGTACGCGATCGTGCTGAGCCTCAGCGCGAGCTGAGCCCGGGCGCCCTTCGGGCTCCGGCACTAGGCAGTCGTCAGCACGACCCTGAAGCGCGCCTTGCCGCTCATCATGCGGTCGTAGGCCTCAGCAGCCCTTTCGAGCGGGTACTGCTCGATCATCGGACGAACCTCCGCCAGGACGCTGAAGGCCAGCGTGTCCTCCGAATCGCTCGCCGTGCCGGAGGGCCAGCCCTGGAGCGAGCGGCGTCGCCCGATGAGCGCGATCGGCGGGACCTTGATGGGCTCAGCCGACGCGCCGACGATCAGCAGCTTGCCGTCGATCCCCAGCCCGTTGATCGCCGCGGACATGGTGGGGGAATCCGTCACCGTGGCGAGGATGACGCGCGCGCCACCGAGCTTCGTGAGTTCGCCAGCCGCATCCTGCGCGGTGCTGTCGATGTAATGCTGCGCGCCGAGTTTGCGCGCGAGCGGACCCTTGTCGGCCCCGCGCGCGATCGCAACGGCGCGAAAGCCCATCTTCGCTGCGAACTGCACCCCGAGATGACCCAGTCCTCCGATTCCGAGGATCGCGACCAGATCGCCCGCCCGTGCGCCGCTGTGGCGCAGGGCGTTGTAGGTCGTAATCCCTGCACACAAGAGCGGTGCAGCCTCCGCCGCCGAGAGCTCATCGGGGACCGAGGCGAGCGCCTCGAATGGCACCAGCATGTACTCGGCGTAGCCCCCGTCGTAGGTAATGCCAGGAATCTGACCTCGCTGGCAGGTGAGGAAGTCTCCGCGCCGACAGGAAGCGCAATGGCCGCAGTGTCCGCCGTGCCAGCCTACGCCTACACGTGCCCCGTTTTTCCAGTCCGGGACGGCGGGACCGACAGCATCGATCACCCCGACAACCTCGTGCCCCGGAACCCGCGGGTACTGCATGCCCGGGAAGCCTCCCTGTTTGGTAAAGGAGTCGCTATGGCAGATGCCGCACGCCTGCACGCGGACGCGCACCTGCCCGGGCCCCGGCTCCGGGATCGGTCGCTCGACGATCTCGAAGGGCGCGTTGGGCTTGGGGACCTGAACGACTCGCATCCGCGGCATAACCGTCTCCGGGGAGTAGTGGTGTAGGGCGAGTCTACGCTCGGCGCGAGGCTGCACCATCCGCCGTTCGACAGAGCAGCGGGACTTCCGGCGCGAGCGCTTTAGCGCGACACTGCGAGACGCGCGCCGAACGCGACGAAGATTCCACCGGTGATCCGGTCGAGTGTCTTTACGACGCCGGGCTGCCGCAGCAACCCAACCAGCGGGCGCGTGGCGGCGATCAGACATACGAACCAGAGCACCCCGAGCAGTGCATGAATCGCGCCGAGCAGTAGTGTGAAAGCCGCGATCGGCGCGTCGTTTGGAATGAACTGGGGGAGGAAGGACACGTAGAAGACCCCCACCTTCGGGTTGAGGAGATTGGTGAGCGCGCCACGCGCAAAAGCGCTGCCGCCGCGCTTGCCCGGCATCGGCTCATCCAGCATGCGGGTGCGGGGATTGCGCAGCAGGCGGAAGCCGACGTAGCAGAGGTACGCGGCCCCCGCCCATCGCAGCACCGTGTAGGCGAGCCGGGAGGCGACCAGCAGCGCGCCGAAGCCTGCTGCGACGACGGCCGTCCAGACCAGACAACCGGTTGCCACGCCAAGTCCCGCCCAAAGTGCACGGCGGGCTCCCTCCGTGGTGGCGGTGCGGACCACCAGCGCCGTGTCCAGTCCCGGCGTTATCGTCAGAATGGTCGCTGCGGCCGTGTACGCGACCAGGGAGACTGCAATGACGTTCACAGCCTGACTCCAGTGTTTGTGGCGGCGTCGAGCGGCCCGGTCAGTGTCGCAGTTTGGGGATGCTCACGCGTCCAGTGCCTGGGCGAGTCTTGCAAGCTCGCTCTCCCTGCCCATGACTGCCCTTTGCGTCCACTCCTCGTCATGCATGGCGTCGAAGGTCAGGATCATCCGTACACCGGAGCTGCCCGGCTGCAGCTCGACGGTGGTCGCAACGTCATAAGGCTCTACGCCTGGAATGAAGTCGGCCAGTTGCAGATACGCGAGGCGACGGTGCCTGAGAACCTCGCTGTAGACGATGCGCGCCTCGGTCGTCAGCGGCAGGCCGGCGCTCTTCATGAACTCAACCTGCGGCGGACCAACCGCGGTCATCGCGTACCGCAACTCTCCGCCTGGCCGAAGGTCGAGGTGTCGAACCTTCACTTCGAATCCGTCCGGTCCCCACCAGGACTCGATGCCTTCCCTGGTTGTCCAGAGATCCCATACGTTCTCGATGGCGGCCTGGTAGGTCCGCTCTAGCTTGATCCTGCGCTTTGGCCCGCCCCCCGCTGCTGCTGCTTTCTTCATTGTTTCCCCTTGCGCCGCACCGGCGCCTTGCGGTCGAGCGCCCTGGCAAAGTGCTCAAGGCGCGCTTCCCAGAAGATCCGGTAGTTTGTGAGCCAGGCGGCGAGCTCACGGAAGGGCTCGGAACGCAGCGAATAGAAGCGCTGCTGCGCGTGCGGGCGGACCTGCACGAACCCCGCCTCGTGAAGGATGCGCAGATGCCGCGACACCCCCGGCTGATCGACACCGACCAGGCCGACGATGTCGTTTACCGCCTGTTCACCGTGCCGCAGCGCCTCGACGATGCGCCGGCGTGTGGGGTCGGCCAGGGTGCTGAAAACGGTGTGAGAATACATGCAGGCGTATATATACCAATAGATATATACAGCGCAAGCCGCAACCGCGTCCGCGCCGTGCTCCCGATGTGGGCGTACGCACACGGCGGTTGTAGGCATTGGACGAACGCCGGCAAAGTCTGTAGAGTACGTGGCGCTGAAACTCGAGGTGCGCGGTCAGTGCCCGGTTCGGCTCGCAGTCTGTTCCACCCGACGCACTTCGATCTTCGTTTTTAACCACTCTCGCGTCTGACCGCCGCAGCCAGCGCCCGCCGGGCCCGTATGACGGTCCGCCGGGGTCCTCAGGGACGCTGCCGGGCGAGCCAATCCGAGGCTTTCCACATGTCATTTACCGATCTCGGGCTCAAGCCCGAGCTGCTGCGCGCGCTCTCCGAGAGGGGCTACGCCGTGCCTACTCCGATTCAGTCGCGCGCAATTCCCGCGGTGCTCGCAGGGCGCGACGTGCTCGCCGGTGCCCAGACTGGCACCGGCAAAACCGCCGCCTTCGTGCTGCCCATTCTCCAACACCTGGCCGCGGGCGCCGGCGAGGCGCCGCGCGCACTCGTCCTGACTCCCACCCGCGAGCTCGCCGCGCAGGTCGCCGACAGCGCGCGCTCGTACGGCAAGTATCTGCCGGTACGCAGCACGGTTGTGTTTGGCGGAGTGAGCATCAGGCCGCAGATCGAAGCGCTGCGCTCGGGCTGTGATCTGCTGATCGCCACTCCGGGGCGACTGCTGGATCTGGTCGAGCAGGGCGTGCTCGACTTAGGCGGCGTCGGCTGCCTGGTGCTCGATGAGGCAGACCGGATGCTCGACATGGGCTTCATCCACGCGATCCGCCGCGTCCTGAAGCTCCTGCCCGGCAAGCGGCAGAATCTGTTGTTCTCGGCCACCTATTCGGCGCCGATCCGCGAGCTCGCCGCACGGTTGCTGCGCGATCCCGTGCAGATCGAAGTCGCCGCGCGCAATGCGACTGCCGAGCGCATCGAGCAGCATGTCTATCGGGTGCCCAAGGAGCACAAGCGCCAGCTGCTCGCGCAGCTGATCCGCGCGGGCGGCTGGACTCAGGTGCTGGTGTTCACGCGCACCAAGCACGGAGCAAATCGTCTCACGCAGCAGCTCGAGTCCCAGGGAATCCGGGCCGCAGCGATTCATGGCAACAAGAGCCAGGGCGCGCGGGAACGGGCGCTCGCGGACTTCAAGGCGCGGCGCATCACCGCACTGGTCGCGACCGAGGTGGCCGCTCGCGGGCTCGACATCAAGGAGTTGCCGCACGTGGTCAACTACGAGCTGCCTAACGTGCCCGAGGACTACGTGCATCGCATCGGCCGCACCGCACGCGCCGGCAGCGCCGGCAGCGCTGTCTCACTGGTTGCGCCGGATGAAATTCCGCTGCTGCGCGACATAGAGAAGCTGCTGGCTCGTACGCTGCCGAGCGGCACTTTGCCCAGCACGGCAGCCGGTTCGCGCGCGCCGCGCGCGGTCGCAGCCTGACACTTGCTTCAGGAGCTACTGCTCGCGCTGCGGTAGAGCACGTACAGTGCGCACAGGAACACCGCCGACGCGTACAGCCGGTGCAGCACGCGCTGCATGGCCGAGAGGTGACGCGCGAGGCGCGTGCCAGCGATACTGCCGAGAGCGCCGCCGCCGATGAATACCGCCGCCAGCGGCCAGTCGATCCAGTCCGAGCGCGCGTAATTTACGGCGGTGGTGAGGCCAAAGGCCGCCACCGCGACCAGTGCAGAGCCGACCGCGTCGAGAATGGGCAGCTGTGCGCCATACATGAGCGCCGGCACGATCAGGAAACCGCCGCCGATCCCGAAGAAACCGCTCACGGCCCCGGTCAGCGCACCGAGCAGCGCGAGCCGCGGCATGCTGGGCTCACGCGGCGGCGGTTCCGGCGGGCCTGACGCGCGGGAGCTGCGCAGCATCACGCCAGCGACCACCAGCATCAAACCGGCGAAACACGCCAGCAACTTCGGGCCGGCGAGCGCTTTGCCGGCGAGCGACCCGACCCAGGCACCGACGACCCCGACCGCGGCAAACAAGCCGGCGGTCCTCCAACGGACGGTTCCCAGGCGTGCGTGGCTCAGCAGGCCTGCGATGGCGTTGGCGGAGACGGCGAGTGCGCTCGTGCCAATGGCGCGGTGCGGGTCGCTGACGCCCACGGCGTAGACCATCAGTGGAACCGCCAGGATCGATCCGCCGCCGCCGATCAGACCGAGCGAGAAGCCGACGATCGCGCCGGCCGCGGCGTCGATGAGGTATTGCAAGAGGAGCTAGCCGCCAGCGCTCGCCGCTCGGCGCAGGCGGCGGCCCGGGGGCACGGAATTGCTGCCGAGAACGTGGCCGTCGACGCGCTGCCCGTAAAGTGAGTTGTCGCTATCGTGGAAGCGACGGCGGGTCTCCTCAACGGTGCCGCTATAGCGCGGGTCCTGTGGGCGCTCATGGCTGTCGACGAACAGCGCCACGTCCCACGCGTCCTGATCCGTGAGCGAGTTGCCGAGACTGAACGGCATGTTGGCCTTGATGAAGCCCGCCGCGTTACTCACGCTGACCATGCCGGCACCCCAGTTGTAGGAGTCGGGACCCCAGAGCGCTGGGAAGCCCGGACTGCCGTCATTGGCGCTGCGACCCTCGCCGTTCCTGCCGTGGCACAGCGCGCACTTGTCTGCGTATACCGCCGCGCCCCTGGCCCGATCGGCGGCGAGGGCAGGCTTGGGCAGCTTGAGGTAGCCGCGGCCGGCAATGCCCGGATCGAGCGGCGCGCCACGCGCCATCCAGTAGGAGTAGCTCTCGAGTGCGACCAGCGCCGCATCTCCGAGCGGCGGCGCGCGGCCGTTCATGCTGTAACTGAAACAGCCCTGCAGCCGCTCTGCAAAGGTATTCACGTGGCCATTCTTGGCGCGATACGCGGGGTACGACACGTATGCGGCCCACATCGGCGCAGAGCCAACGCGCCGTCCCTCATCGAGGTGACAGCTGGTGCAGCGCAGGCTGTTGCCGACGTAGCGGCCGGCGTAGCGACCCGGGTCGTCGAAGATATCGCGTCCGAGTCGTACCATCCTGCCGAAGCCGTCATCGGGGATCGGCTTATCGGCCGGCACGAAGACGCGCTCACCACCAGCGCCGCCGAGGCTCTCGATCCCGCCGGCATCCGCCTCGGGTGGCGGCGCCTGCCCGGTGTTCGCGGCGGCGGCTGCCGCGGGCGGCGCGGAACCGCCGACGGGGATGGCGCTGAAGTATTCGGACACCGCGCGCACGTCCTCGTCCGAGAGGCGGCTGGCGATCCTCTGCATCAGGCCGAGCGGGTCGCCCTGGCGCGCGCCCTGCTGCCAGGCGCGCAGCTGCGCAGTGAGATACGCCGCCGGCTGCGCCGCGAGCGGGGGGAATGCGGCACCGATGCCGCTGCCGCTCGCGCCGTGGCACTCAACGCAGCCTGGAATCTCCTGCGACCACCGGCCGCGAACCGCGAGCCGGTCATCCCGAGGCGCGGAAGCGGGCGCGGTTGGGTGCGCAGGCGCCTTGAGTCCGGCGTAGTAGTCGGTCGCCTGGGCGCGCGCGCGTGCGGCGAGCGAGCGGGCGAGCGGTGCCATGATCTCGCTCTTGCGCGTCCCGTCCGCGAAAGCCTCGAGCTGTTTGATCTGGTAAGCGGCGGACAGTCCCTGCAGTCGGGGATAGCCCGCCGCGGCGTCGCCTTCGCCCCGCCGCCCATGACACGCAGTGCACGAGGCCACAGCCTCGGGCGCGGATCGCGGCGTGGTGCCAGTCTGGGCGGCGCTCGTGGGCAGCGGCAACAGCGAGGCGACCAGGACCAGCAGCGCTGTTCGCAGTGCTGCGTCAGCGCGCCCCGGGAGCGTAGGGCTTGAATCCATAACGCACAAAGATCGCGAGTGCCTCGGGCGAGCGCAGGAAATCGAGCCACTCCTTCGCGGCTTGCACATGGGCTGCGCCGCGCACCACTGCACCAGCGTACACCCCGGTGGCGTTCTGCGCGTCGGGGATGTCGACGTGCGCGATCGCATGACCGATCTGCTCCTGAAACAGCGCTTCCGATCTCCAGGTCACGCCGGCCTCGACCCGGCACTGCATGAGCCACAGCGGGGTCTGGCGGTGGTGGATACGCGTCAGCCGCGTCGTGCCGTCGCTCACCTTGCTGCCGTAGACCGCCTGCACGAGAGCGGTGCCACCCGCCTTCTCGAGCGAGGCGCGGATCTGGCGCGCCACGCCCTCGAATTCAGGGTCCGGCATGGCAAGGCGTATTTCGGCCTTACCGAGATCGGCGAGAGTCGCAACATGCGCCGGATTGCCGCTCGGCACCATAATGGTAAGTGTGTTGGTCACATAGGGCACGGCCGGTCGCTCGAGCAGCCCGGCATCGATCTGGGCCTGCACGGCCTCGAGCCCGGCGAGGTAGAGATCGGGTTTGGCCGTCCACGTCATGTTGCCCACCGTGACCCGACCGCCGCGCTCGATCTGACGCACCAGAAGGCCGGGCGGAATGGTCTCCCAGTAGAGCCGGCCGCGGTACTGCGGATGGCGCGTCTCGAAGATCGCGACGAGCGGCGCCATGGCGAAGAAGTAGTTGCCGCCTACGTAGAGGACGAGGAGCGGATTCGCCGGGTCGCCGTGAAAATCGGCGAGTACGTCCGCATCCGGCACCGTGAACTCGAGACCGCGGTCGACCGCATCGTTGTTGGCGCCGTGTTGCCACGGAGGGAAAATCCCGTCGTCCCAGCGCCCGGGACAATCGCGGGACTGCATCGCCTGCGCGTCAGTCGCCGGCACCTGGGACTCGGCCGGACCTGAGAGCGCCGGCAATGCGCCCAGGGCGAGCAGTCCCGCGGCAACGCGACTCCCCAGGCGAGTACTTCTCAGGCCCACGAGCGGCGCGACTTCAGAAGAGCGGCATCAGGCTATAGCCCTGTTGCTCGAGCGAGGTGATCGTCGTGATTGCGGAGAGAGCCACGGTGACCGACGGGTCGATCCACTCGTACTGATACTTGTGTTCGAGTACCGCCTGTCCGCACACCGCAACATCGACGCCGACCTTGCGCAGGCGCGCGATCACCGGGAGATTGGGATTGGCGACGCCGTAGGCCGCTTGGTAGTGAGCGTCGTCGAGCGCAACCGAGGTAGCCGCCCCATAGGCGACGGCCACGAACTTCAGGTGACTGAGCGGTACCCCGGCGGACACATAGAGATTCACCGCGCGCGCCACGCGTTCGATGGCCGGATTGACATCCTCGGCTGCCTTGGACGCAGCCGTCATCGCAAATACCACCTTGTAGGTCGCCTTGGGATCGGGTTGGTAGGCTCCCTTCGGAAGAGGATGCATCAGCCCGTAGCCCTCGATCGCAGGCGCGCTCGACAGGCCTGATTCATCGCCAGCCAGCGACGGCGCTGTGGCGAGTGCGCCGGCAATGACGACGAGAAGCAGGGGGGTTCGGTACAAGTCCTTCTCTCCGCTGGTCCGGCCAAATACGCCCGGGTCACTCTAGCGGTTGCCCCGCGCGGTTTCCACAGTCAGATGGAGTTCCTGCTCTTGTGAGCCTGCTTGCCCACCACGCCGAACTCCGCGGGCAGACGCGCATAGACGAGACTCAGGTCCTCCTGTCGCAGACTCTCAAGCAGCCGGTCCGCCATCTCATTCGTCAGAATGAATTCGACCTCCATGGTCATCTCACCGGCGAGCTCGAAAAAGTGCTCCGAGTGCAGCACTCCGTGACGTCCGAAACCCTCGACGGCGCGAAATACCGATCCGCCGTGTACGCCCATCCCCCGTGCGTGCTGCAGCAGCCACTCGTAAAGCAGCTGATGCCGATGGCGGACGTTCTGATGGACGTAGAAGCGAAGGTAAGTCGCATTCACGGGGTGTCAACCTTCGTAGCGGAGTGCCTGTCCCGGAAAGGCGTAAAATTCTAGCCCCTGGGGGGTGATGAGTCATCCCGAAACCGCGCTGAGGCGCAAGCCGTTCAAATGACGCGCATAGTCCTGGTGCGACATGGACACGTCGAGGGGATCGTTCCGGAGCGCTTCCGCGGCCGCCGCGACATCGACCTGTCGGCTCTCGGCGTGCGACAGGCTCGAAACACCGCGCAGCGAATCGCGCGCCAGTGGCGCCCCGCGGCGATGTACAGCAGCCCGCTGAAGCGCTGCCTGCAAACCGCCGAGGAAGTCACTGCAGCGTGCGGTATCTCCGCAGCCGTGCTCGATGACCTGAACGACGTCCACTACGGCGCTTGGGAGTGGCGGACACACGAGGAGGTTCGTTCGCAATGGCCGGCGTTGTTCGAGCGCTGGTTCAGCGCTCCGCACCTCATGCGTTTCCCGAACGGTGAATCGCTTCAGGATCTCGTCGCGCGCGCGTCAAATGTTCTGCGTTTCATCTGCGAGCGCCACGAGCGCGACACCGTAGTCGTGGTCGGGCACAGCAGCGGCAACCGGGCGCTGTTGCTGCAGACGCTCGATCAACCACTATCGGCCTATTGGCGGTTGGGACAGGATCCCTGCTGCGTCAGCGAGATCGAGATCCTCGAGCACGGCATCACGGTACGGCGTCTCAACGAGAGCTACCCGCTCGAGTGAGGGGATCTGAGGCAGGTGAGCGCCTCGTGCCCCTTCGCGGGGTGGGGGCGATTGACCCGCGGCGAATGATTTCGTACCGTCCTGCTCGTACCGGGGATGGGGTTCCCCTCTAACCGCCCGATGGCTCGCGAGCCAGACGGCTGATGACCCCTACAGGTGCAGCGACAGCTGCGGTAGGCGTCGTCGGCTGACGGTGGAGTGTCTCGCTCTGCCGCTCTATTGGAGGCGGAAATGGCTACTGTCTGGCTTCACTCGGCCCTCTGGCTGGGCCTGGCTCTGCTTGCTTCCCTGATCTCAATCCGCGTCGCAGTGTCGGTTGCACTCATCGAGATCGTCGTGGGTGCCGTCGCCGGCAACCTGGTCGATCTTCAGATTACCGATTGGGTCAACTTTCTCGCCGGCTTTGGCGCCATCCTGCTCACGTTCCTCGCGGGAACCGAGATCGACCCGCGCATGGTGCGCAAACACTTCTGGTCGAGCATGACGATAGGAGTGGTGGGCTTCATCGCCCCCTATCTCGGGGTGCTGGCGTACGCCCACTGGCTGATCGGCTGGGACTGGCCGCAGGCACAGATAGCCGGGATTTCCCTTTCCACGACCTCGGTCGCGGTGGTCTACGCGGTGATGATCGAGACCGGCTTCAACAGGACGGAGATCGGCAAGATCATCCTGGCCGCCTGCTTCATAAACGACCTCGGTACCGTGCTGGCGCTCGGAGTGGTATTCGCCCACTACGATCGCAGATTGTTGCTGTTCGGCGCGGTGTGCGCCGCGGTGTTGGTCATTCTGGCGCGGTACGCGCCCTGGATGTTCAGGCGCCTGGGAGCGCGCGTCAGCGAGCCGCAGACCAAGTTCGTCGCTCTGATCCTTCTCGGTCTGGGTGGGCTTGCAAGCATCGCAGGGAGCGAAGCGGTGCTGCCGGCCTATCTTGTCGGGATGGCGCTGGCACCGACGTTCCTGTCCGAACCTGAGCTACCCCACCGCATGCGGATCATAGCGTTCTCGATACTGACTCCCTTCTACTTCCTGAAGGCGGGATCCCTGGTCGACGCTCGTGCGGTCGCGGCGGCATCCGGGCTGATCGTCGCTTTTCTCGCGATCAAGATGGCGACCAAGTTCATGGGAATCCTGCCACTGACCATCTATCACAAGTTCGACCGTCGCGAAGGAATGTATACGACCTTGCTGATGTCCACCGGACTCACGTTCGGCTCGATCTCCGCGCTTTTCGGGCTGACGAACAAGATCATCGATCAGAGCGAGTACACCGTGCTCGTGACTGCCGTGATCGGCAGCGCCGTGGTGCCGACGCTGATCGCGCAACGGTGGTTTCAACCACGGTTCAAGCCGATCGCTGTGGACGTTGACGAGGCCAAGGAGGTGGCCGGGGAGGAGCCGTAGGTCGCGTTTGCGCACCTTGACCCGCTTAGGCATGCTGCGACGCGAAGGCGAGGATCTGCTGATGAAACCCACCGTTTTGATGTTGGTGCTGTCAGTTGCCATGGCCAGCGCTTCGGCCTCCGATCCGGCGGCCAACGATGCCGCCGAGGTGCAGTTCACCTGGGGAGTGAAGATTCCAATGCGCGACGGTGTGCGGCTCAATGCCACCGTCTACACGCCGCGCGCGCAGCAGGCGCCGGCGCCATGCATCTTCACGCTTACTCCCTACATTGCCCAGAGCTATCACGATCGCGGAGTCTATTTCGCAGCCCATGGCTTGCCGTTCCTCACCGTCGACGTTCGCGGCAGAGGCAATTCGGAAGGGGACTTTCACCCCTTCATCCAGGAAGCGCACGACGGCTATGACGTCGTGGAGTGGCTCGCCCGGCAGCCATACTGCAACGGCAAGGTTTCCATGTGGGGCGGCTCGTACGCGGGTTACGACCAGTGGGCTACCGCCAAGGAGTTTCCACCGCATCTCGCGACGATCGTGCCGGTGGCCTCACCGTATGCCGCCGTCGATTTTCCGGCGCGCAACAACATTTTCTACCCGTACGAGATGCAGTGGCTCACGTTCACGAGCGGCCACACCTCGCAGGAGAGGATCTTCGGCGATGAGCGTTTCTGGGCGGCGAGATACCGACAGTGGTTCGAATCCGGCCGTCCCTTCAGGGAATTCGATGTGATGCTCGGCAATCCATCGCCCATCTTCCAGGAATGGATCGCGCATCCGCACCCGGATGCGCACTGGGACAGCTACAACCCGACGCCGGAGCAATACGCCAGGCTCAGTCTGCCGATTCTCACCATCACGGGCAGCCACGACGATGACCAGCCCGGCGCGCTCACCCACTATCGCGAGTACATGCGGAACGCCTCGCCCGAAGGTCGCGCCAGACACTACCTGGTGATCGGTCCCTGGGACCACGCCGGCACGCGAACTCCGCGTGCGCAGTTCGGCGGACTCAGCCTCGGGCCAAACAGCCTGCTGGACATCCCGAAGTTACACCGCGAGTGGTACGCGTGGACGATGCAGGGAGGCGCGCAGCCGGAGTTCCTGAAGAAGGCGGTTGTCTATTACGTGCTGAATGCCGACACATGGCGTTACGCCGATTCGCTCGAGGCCATTACGGGTGCGACCAGAACCCTGTACCTCGACTCGGTGGCCAATGCGAGCGACGTGCTCGCGTCCGGCTCGCTCGACGCACAGATCGGCCGTGGGAAGCCCGACCACTACGTGTATGACCCGCACGACGTGAGCATCGCCGAGGTGGAATCCGCGGGGGATAGCGAATCTCTGGTCGATCAGCGCATGGAGTACGCGCAGCGGGGAAAGCTGCTTATCTATCACACCGCGCCTTTCGAGCGCGACACCGAGATCAGCGGCTTCTTCAGGCTCGCGGCCTGGATCGCCATAGACCGGCCGGATACCGACTTCGCTGTCAGGATCTATGAGGTCCGCCAGGACGGCACCAGCACGCTGCTGAGCAGCGATGTGCTGCGGGCGCGCTACCGCGAAAGCTGGCGTGAGCCCAAGCTGGTTCAAACGCGCAGCCCGCTGCGGTACGACTTCGAGCGCTTCACCTTCGTGGCACAGGAGATCAGGCGGGGGAGTCGCCTGCGTCTGGTGCTTGGCCCGATCAACTCCATGTACAGCGAGAAGAACTACAACACCGGCGGAGAGGTTGCTGCCGAGTCGATGCAAGAGGCGGTGCCGGTGACCGTGACGCTGTTCCACGACGCCGCTCATCCAAGCGCACTCTATGTTCCGCTGGCTCAGGTGCCCTCCGCGACGGAACTCACGGCGCCTGCAACTGCGTTCTCGTCCTCGCCGCCACGCTAGCTCTGCCACACCCGCTTTTCCCTCGAAGGTCACGGTGGTGAGGTCACCGTCGCTGTGACGAATTTTCATCGTGGCGGTTTGGCCCGCGCCGCTGCGTCGGCGTAGGCGGGCCGCGTAGCTCCAATCAGTAGCCGGACGGCGGCGTAGACGTGGAGCTGCTGGTCGAGACGCTGATGCTGCCATACAGTCCCTGTGTCTTCATGTCGGGAGCGGCGGCATAGTAGAGCGTGGTCGCCGATTGATTGAGCGCGCCGTTGCCGAACGCGATGCCCCAAAGACCAGGGATGTGAATCGCTTTCCCGGTCGCCTCGTCCATGAGCGTGCCCAGCATTGCGCCGCTGCTGGGGTCGAACACGTTAATCCGGCCGTCACCGAAATTGCCGACCAGCAGATCGCCGCCATACGGGCCGAAACCGGCAGGCGCCATGGCGACGCCCCACGGGGCGTTGAGCGGACCGCCGACGCCGATCAGGCGCTTCATCAGCGTGCCCGTGCCGTCGAACACATCCACCAGCCCCAGGCCCTCGCCGTCAACTTCGGGCCCTGGCGTGGAGGGCTGCTCAGCGTAGGTGACGTAAATCAGATTGCCGATCGTTTGAACACCGAACGGCGCGTAGCCTGCGGGCAAGGTCGCGTCCTGGAAGCCGCCGGGAAAGGCGCTGGTGTTTGGTGCGAAGCTCGAGTCGAACACGTCCAGCTGGCCGTTGTGAAAATCCGCCGCCAGGAGGTAAGTCTGACCGGTACTCTGAGTGTAGATGGCGAGTCCCGTGAAAGTGTCGCCACTCGCGCTGCCGTCGAACTCGGTGATAGCCGTGTCGCCGGTGGCCCAGGCCGAGATCGTGCCTCCGGTGCCTGCGAAGATGAACTCTGCGGGGCCGGCGCCGGCCGTGAAGCCGTCCGCGAAGGAACAGCTGGATGCGGCGATGGTCGGACACTCGGTGGTGTTGATGTTAGCGACAATACCGGTCGGACCCGCGTCGCCGCCGCTGGCATTGGGGGGGATGGCGACCGCCGGCTGTTCGGAAGTTGGGACCAGGTTGCCGTTCCCGTCATACAGGGACGAGAGATTGCTTGCGTGGTCATTTACCCAGACCGCCGAGCCCGGGCCGAAGGCGACGCCCCAGCCATGAGAGAGGTGGGGGTCGAGGCTTGGATTCTGCGTCTGGGGGAAAGTGAAGGTATCGCTGTCCCCGGAGGCTACGGTGTTGGCTGGAAGCTCGTCCACCGTACCCGCAGGTGTGTTCGATACCAGGGCAGTGTTGATGAACGCGGTTGGCGTCTGCGTTGTCATTGCAGTGGTCGCAGCGCTCGGTGCGCTGCCATCGCCACCTCCGCCGCAAGCCGAGAGCGCCAGCGCGGCGGCGGTAGCCCCCGGCAAAGAAAGGCATGAACGGACCATCTTCATGTATCACCTCATGATGTTGCGGTCGAGGAGTCTGAGCCTCCACTGGTCCGTGAGTGCCGGTCGCCGAACGCGGCGTTCAATAGCCCATGAGGGAACGGGCTCCGTGCACGTTCCCGCACATTCGGGATCTGCCGGCGCCCGTTTCGAACCGCCGGCGTTCGGTGCGCTGAATCTCCGCGCCAGCGTTCACTGGCAGCGCTGTGCTGCGCTGGTGTTCGTCAATAATGTGTTTGATGGTTTGCCGGTCATTCAATGAACGAATGAGGTCGGCGTACGCACGCAAATGTTTACCGCAGCGACTCTCAGGCCGCGCACGGTTGGCTCGACTCGCGGCTGGCGTTTCTGACGGTCGGTCTTGACGGCTACTTGGCGAAGCGATCGGTAGCGCAGACCAGCTCGTGCGTGATGCCGGGCTCGAAGGCGGAGTGGCCGGCGTCGGGGACGATATGCAGCTCGGCTCGCGGCCAGGCGCGGTGCAGCTCCCAGGCAATCCTGGCCGGGCAGAGCACGTCATAGCGCCCGTGGACGATGACCGCGGGGATGTGGCGGATGCGGCCGATGTCCTCCAGCAGCTGGTTGTCCGACCGCATGAACCCTCTGTTGAGGAAGTAGTGGCACTCGATCCGGGCGAAAGCGGCGGCGTATTCAGGCTTTTTGAACGAGGCGACCGTTCTCGGGTCAGGTTGCAGGTGGATGGTGGAACCCTCCCAGGCCGACCAGATCTTGGCGGCCGCAATCATGACCTTACGGTCCGGGCTCGTCAGTCGTTTGTAGTAGGCGCCGACCATGTCGCCGCGTTCCTCGGGCGGGATGGGGTCGATGAAGGCCTCCCACCCTTCCGGGAACTGCGCGCCGGTGCCCAATGGGTTCTGGTATAGCCATTCCACTTCCCAGCGTCGCAGCAGGAAGATGCCGCGCAGGATGAGCTCTGTTACAGCCTTGGGATGAGTCTCCGCGTAGGCCAGTGCCAAGGTCGAGCCCCATGATCCTCCGAATACCAACCAGCGATCGATTCCCAGGTGCCGACGCAGACGCTCGATGTCTTCCACCAGGTGCCAGGTGGTGTTGTCGACTAGGCTCGCGTGGGGTCGGCTCTTGCCGCATCCACGTTGATCAAATAAGACAATTCGGTAGCGCTTGGGATCGAAGAAACGGCGCATCTTGGCTTCGGTGCCACCGCCGGGCCCACCATGCAGGAAGACCACGGGCTTGCCGCGTCGATTACCGCTCTCCTCGAAATAGATTTCGTGCAGCTCGGATACGCGTAGAAACCCTTTGCGGTAGGGCCTGATTGCGGGATAGAGGGTGCGGCGAGTTCCGGGCTTTGACATCGGGTGCTTGTTTGCGATCTTCATGTCAACCGATTTTCAGTGGCGCCAACAGGAAAGTCCACGGATCGTTCCTGCGGCCAGTGTTTGGCCCGGAGCGGACGGCGGCAGACCAGGGTAGACTCGTCGAGACCCGACGGAGACGCGGGAGGAGCGGCGCGTGAATCGGATTGCAGCGTGGATGCGGGCGAGTCGATCAGCGCTGCTCAAGGCGCCGGCTTATCGAGTCCTGTTCCTTCTGGTGGTAGTCGGAGTCCTGCTCATCGGTCTGCTCCCCGAAGCCGCGTTCGTGCTTCCTGCGCTCGACGCCGTCGGGCTCGATGTCGTGACCATTCTGGTCGCGTTCGAGTTGCGCCATTACTTACTTTCTCTCGCGCGATTGGCGGGCGCGCCGCCGTCCGTCAACGGTTTTCGCCGTGGACTTGTTCCGTTCTTGAGCCGCTGCCTCGCAATCACGATTGCGCCGACGAACCCGAACATATGGCCTTACGCCTGCATGTGGGCATTTATCGCCTTTCGCATTGTCGTGGGAAGCATGAAGGTTGGGCCTCAGGCGCAGTTTGGCCCGCCTTGCTGAGGCCAGCAGGCCTGAGACGTCGTTCAGTTCCGCCCAGCGCGGCCAACCTGCGTGGATTCTCTCGGGCGATCAGCGCCCGCAACCCGGCACGCAATACGGCGGCTTCTCCCGGAGGCCGCTTAACTCGTGTGCCCTGGCCAGCAGTGCGTCATCGATGACGAGAGCCTTCATAGTCGAAAACGATCAGTCATGGTCTGCAAGGCGAATAACCGCGATTATCAGCGTTTCCAGTCCGCGCTGGATCGGTCGCAAGGCGATCTTCACCCGACACTCGGAGCCATCCTTGCAACACATGAACAAGCTCCGCCCCTGGCCCATGGGTCGCGTCCGACGGTCGTCGCTGAAGCGAAGGCGATGTCCGATGTGCGGGAGCCGAAAGCGCGCCGGCACCAGCAACTCGACGAGCTGGCCCTGAAGATCGTCCGGGGCGTACCCAAAGAGACGAGCCAGGTGCTGGTTCGCAAAGCGAATACACCCCGATTCGTCAACGATCACTAGCGCATCGCTCGAGTCGCTCTCGGGAACGTATTGAGCGAATTCCGCAGGCAGCATCAGTCGAACCCGATGTCGAACGCCTAAACCTATGCCTGCACGCTACGGGCGCGCGATCAGTATAAGTGCGTAGGAAGCGCGAGCTGCGAGGATGGTCGCTGCTGGCAAGTGTGAGCCGCGCCCGTTTTCTGTGCACCTGCGAGTGGTTTTCAGCGGAGTGACGGCGGCAGACGCCAGTCTCTCTCACAGACCGGCAGGATCAAGATTCCAGTGGATTCGTCCGCGATCGAGTGCCGGAGGAAAGGGGATCGGAAGCGCCCCCATCGATGTCCAGGCTTTTGGCAGTGCAAGCCACCGCCGCGACCCAGGATCTCCACCGCCCTGGAGTTATACTGAGGGGTGCCGTAAGCGCAAACTCCAGCCAGACCATTGCCGGGAGAAAATATATGAACGCTGTCTTGAAGGAATTGCCGTTATCGCGCTCGGTTACCCAGTTCATCGCCGCACCCAAAAGACTGTTGATCGACGGTAAATGGGTTGCGGCCGCATCCGAGCAGACTTTTGAGGTGAAGAATCCCGCGAGCGGCGCAACCATTGCCCGCGCCGCTGAGGGTGACAAGGCCGACATCGACGCCGCGGTGCGCGCCGCGCGCCGTGCGTTCGAGTCGGGACCCTGGCCGGCGATGACACCGTCCGAGCGGGGCAAGCTCGTGTGGCGCATCGGCGACCTCATCGCCAAATAC
>JASHVF010000301.1 GCA_030039615.1 Gammaproteobacteria bacterium
CCCACCACGTTGACGAACACGTCGTGCTCCTGCAGCGCCACCCCCGCGTGGCGATTGAGCACCGCGAGCAGCATCGCGACGCGGTTGGCGTCCAGTCCCTGCGCGATGCGCCGCGGGGCGCCGAAGCGCATGCGGTCGACCAGCGCCTGCAGCTCGATGAGCAGCGGGCGCCCGCTGTCGCGGGTCACCGTGACGACGCTGCCGGGGGCGGGCTGCGGGGCGCGCGCGAGGAAGATCGCCGCCGGATTCTTCACCTCCCGGAGGCCCGTACCCGTCATGGCGAAGAAGCCGAGCTCATTGACGGCCCCGAAACGGTTCTTGGTCGCGCGCACGATGCGGTAGCGGCTGCCGGCCTCGCTCTCGAAATACAACACCGTGTCGACCAGGTGCTCGAGCAGCTTCGGTCCCGCGATCGCGCCCTCCTTGGTCACATGACCGACGATGACCACTGCCGTGCCGCCCTGTTTGGCGAAGCGCACCAGCTCGGCCGTGCACTCGCGCAGCTGCGTCACCGCCCCGGCGCCGGCCGGCACGCTCGAGGATTGCAGCGTCTGGATCGAGTCGATGACCAGGAGCGCCGCCTGCCGCGCCGCCGCAAGCGACAGGATCGCCTGGCAGTCGGTCTCCGCCATCACGGCAAGGCCCTCGGCGGCGACACCGAGCCTCTCGGCACGCAGGCCCACCTGGGCCACGGACTCCTCACCGCTCGCGTACACCACCGTCTTCGACGCGGCCACGTGCGCCGCCACCTGCAGAAGCAGCGTCGACTTGCCGATCCCGGGGTCGCCCCCCAGGAGAACCACCGAGCCCGGCACGATGCCGCCCCCCAGGACCCGGTCCAGTTCGGCTTGCCCGCTGCCATGGCGCTCACCGGCGTTGCCGAGGGCCGCACCGGCCAGGAGGCTCACCGCCCCGGCCGGAGCCGGCGCACGGCCCCGGGGCGCGCGCCGCTCCTCGAGCGAATTCCATTCGCCGCAAAGCGGGCATTGCCCCTGCCACTTGAGGGTCTCGCCCCCGCAGGAGGCACAGACGAATACCGGATTCAGGCGCGCCATCAATGTGCCATCGGTCGAGTTTCGGCTAGGATTCGCGCGGGGATTTCACTGAAAGCCGTCTTTTGTGACCAATCACCGGGACACCCCAGCGGGCGATGCTAGCTTATGCCAGCTCGAATCGGGGACGGGAAAGTGACGCGTATCACATTTGGCGGGCCACAGGTCGGTCAGGGCGCAGCATGAGCCTGCGAACCAAGCTGCGCTTTGTCGGCGCGACCGACACCGGCAAGGTCCGGGAGCACAACGAGGACACCATCGCGGTCGACCCGGACATCGGCCTGCTGGTGCTCGCGGACGGCATGGGCGGCTACAACGCCGGAGAAGTGGCGAGCGGCATCGCAGTGAAGACCATCGTCAATCTGGTGCGCGAGCACGTGGAACGCGAGGATCTGTCGATCGCGGACGCCGAATCCGGGCTGTCGCGCCCGAACATCATCCTGCGCGATGCCATCCACCGCGCGAACAAGATCATCTACCAGACGGCGCGCACCCAGCCGCAATGTGAAGGCATGGGCACCACGGTGGTGGCGGCGCTGTTCTTCGACAACAAGATCACCGTCGCCCACGTGGGCGACTCGCGCCTCTACCGCCAGCGCGGCGACCAGATCGAGCAGGTCACCATGGACCACTCGCTGCTGCAGGAGCTGGTGGACCGCGGCTTCTACTCGGCCGAGGAAGCGCAGCGGGCGTCCAACAAGAACTACGTCACCCGGGCGCTCGGGGTCGAGCCCCAGGTGGATGTGGAGATCCAGGAATACCCGGTAAACCGGGGCGAGTTCTTCATCCTCTGCTCTGACGGGCTGTCCGACATGGTAGAGGATGAAGATATTCATTTAACGATAAACACCTTTAGTGCTAATCTGGATACGGTCGCCAAACAGTTGATTCAGCTGGCCAATGACAATGGAGGCCGGGACAACATCTCGGTGGTGATGGCGCACATCATGGATGCCTTTCCGGCTCGCACTAAGATTTTCGACAAGATCCTCAGTTGGTTCGGCTGACACGAAAGCGATAGGGGCTAGCAATGGCAAGGTTGGTCTTGAGCCTGGACGGCCAGGTGATGGCGGAATACAACATGAACAAGGAGCGGTACACCATCGGCCGCCTCCCTGACAATGACATCCGCATCGACAACGCTGCCGTCAGCGGCCACCACTCGCTGATCATCAACATCCTCAACGACTCGTTCCTCGAGGACCTGAACAGCACCAACGGCACCTACGTCAACGGCAAGCTGATCAAGAAGCATGCGCTGCAGCATGGCGACGTGATCACCGTCGGCCATCACCAGCTGCGCTTCGTCGAGGACGACGAGGCGCAGGACGAATTCGAGAAGACCATGGTGATCCAGCCCTCCGCGCGCCCGGTCGAGAAGGTGCGCGCCGCCACCGAGGGCGCCGACAAGGTATCCACGTCGCTGACCGCTACCGGCCGCTCGCGCGCGCTCGCCGACGGCGCCGCCGCGGTCAAGAAGGCGAAACTGCAGGTGCTCTCGGGCGCCTTCGCCGGCCGCGAGGTCGAGTTGAGCAAGGCGCTCACCACGCTCGGCCGTCCGGGGGTGCAGGTAGCGGCGATCACGCGCCGCGCCGAGGCCTACTACATCGTGCACGTCGACAGCGGCAAGGAAGGCGACTTCCCGCTGCTGAACGGCACGCCGATCGGCGCCCAGGCGACCAAGCTGAACGACAACGATGTCATTCAGCTCGCCGGGGTCAAGATGGGCTTCTTCCTCAATTAGACCCGCGCGAACGCCCGCACGGGGAAAGTGCCCATCCCGCGCACCGCGGGCGGCACGGCGCTGAAGGCGAACCCTTCGGTCGGCAGCTGCTCGAGCCCGCGCAGGTGCTCGACGATTGGAATTCCCGCACCCAGGAGCGTCGTGTGCACGGGACGTGCGCCGTCCTCGGTGTCATCGATGTTGAGTGAGTCGATCCCCACCAGCACCGCCCCGCGTTGCTTAAGAGCGGCGGCCGCGGCGGCCGTCAGGAACGGATGCCCGCGGCCGTAGGCCTCGGAGCCGAAGTGCCGGGCCCAGCCGCTATGGACCAGCACCGCCTTGCCGCGCACCTCGAGTGCGGCGAACGCCGCGGCGTCGATCGCGCGTGAGGCGCTGCCCGTAACGCGGACCAGCACGGCTTCGAGATCCGCAAGCTGCGCGAGACCCAGCTGCGCGAGGTCGGGGCCGTCCGCGAAGCGATGGAACGGGCTATCGAGGTAGGTGCCGGTGTTCGCGACGAGATCAATCCGCCCGATCTGGAAGGTGACTCCCGGCGCGTAGTGGGCGCGCGAGGCCTCGCGGCTCAGGTAGTCACAGATGTGCGGCGCCGGCAGGCCGGGATAGGTGACCATCCCGTCGTGAATCGTGTGGCTCAGGTCGATGAGCCGTCCGCCGGGGCTGTCCGCCGCCGGCTCATTTGCCGCGCTGGTGCGCTTGTGGCGCTCGCGGATGATGCGTTTGTTGAAGATACGCACCTCGCGCACCATCAGCAGACGCAGATCCCTTATGAGGGCATCGGCAAGCTCATCGTCACTCGCGTCCTCGCCGCGCACGTCGAGGCGAAAGTCGTGCCCCTTGAGCCCTCCGCCGTTGAGGAAGGTGATCTCGAAGTCGAAGGTTGCCCGGCGGTCGCCGGCGTGCGGATTGCTCATGCGAAGGCCTCGCGAATCAGTCTGCGCTGCAGCATAGGCGAGCGCGGCCCGCTCCGGTGAGCGCCTTTGCGACCGGCTACGGTCAGAATCGGACTAGAGCGCGAGACTTAAACGGTGACGCTCAGCGCAGCTCGAGCGGCACGCGCTGACTCACGCTGCAGAGAAGCTCGTAGGGGATAGTGCCGGCATGGCGCGCGATCTCCTCGACGGGCAGACCCGGCCCCCAGAGCACCACACCGGTGCCGACGTGCACCTCGGGGAGCGCCGAGACGTCCGCCGCGATCATGTCCATGGAGACGCGCCCGACGAGCGGCGCCCGCACACCCGCGACCAGCACCGGCGTGCCTCCTTCGAGTCCGCGCGGCAGGCCATCGCCGTAGCCGGCCGCGATGATCGCGATCAGCGAGTCGCGCGGCGCCGTCCAGGCGGCGCCATAGCCGACGGTCTCCCCGGCCGCGATGCGCCGCAGCGCAATGACGGAGGACTCGAGGCTCATCACGGGCTCGAGCCCGAGTTGCGCGGCGGAGGCGTCCGCGAACGGCGAGGCGCCGTAGAGCGCAAGCCCCGGCCGCACCCAGTCGAAGTTGACCTGAGCGTTGCCGAAGATGCCGGCGGAATTGGCGACGCTGACCAGGTAGTCCAGGCCGCGGGTGGTCTCGCGAAAGCGCGCGAGCTGCGCGTTGGTCATGCGGTTGTCGCGCTCGTCGGCACAGGCGAGGTGCGTGAGCAGCCGCACCTCGAGCGGCGCGGGCTTCAGGCGCTGCACGCGCTCGAGCGCCGCCGGGAACTCGCGCGGCGGGAAGCCGAGGCGGTTCATGCCGGTGTCGATCTTGATCCACAGCACGAAGCGGTGCGAGCCGGTCATCTCCTCGAGGAGCTCGACCTGCAGCGCATCGTGCACCACCAGGTCGAAGCCGTGGCGCGCGGCTTCGAGCAGCTGCTCGGCCGTGAACACGCCCTCGAGCAGCACGATGGGCTGCGTGATGCCGGCGGCCCGGAGCGCGAGTCCTTCCTCGAGGCGCGCCACCGCGAAGGCATCCGCGTCGGGAAGCGAGAGCGCGGTCGGCACGAGGCCATGGCCGTAGGCATTCGCCTTGACGACCGCCATGACGCGCGCGCGGCGGGCGCGGTCGCGGATCGTGCTCAGGTTGTGCCGCAGCGCGCGCGGCTCGATGACGGCCCGGATGAGCCGGCTCACCGCAGGACGCCTTCGGCGTAGGAATCCGACACGTAGTTGGCGAAGCGCGTGTACTGGCCCTGGAACGTCAGCAGGAAGGTGCCGATCTCGCCGTTACGGTGCTTGACCAGATCGATCTCGGCGATACCTTTTTTTGTGGTGTTCTTGTCGTAGACCTCATCGCGGTAGATGAGCAGGATCATGTCTGCGTCCTGTTCGATCGCGCCAGAATTGTGAGTGACGATGCCGTCTGCGAGCCAGTTTGCGTGCCCCGGCACTGTCAGGTCGAACACATCCTCCTCTCCGTCGTCGGTGACCGAGAGCACCCGATCCCAGAACAAGTCGGAGGTCGCCCACTTGTCGAGCTCGAAGGAACGCAGTAGCTCGGCGTAACTGGCCAGCTGCGTCCTGCTCGGCGAAAACCGAAAGTGTGAAGTGCCGCCGTACGCGGTTCCACGCATGCTGCACATGGCGCGCTGGCTGATGCCCTGAGCGCGCATCTCGGCCCGCACCGTGGCAAACACCTCGAGCGGCAGCGTGTCGACATTGGTGTTGGCGCGAATGGTCCGGAGGCGCGCTGCCAGCGCATCGGCCGGCGCTGCGCGTGGACCGAAGCCGCCGATCTTCTCGACGAACACCCGTTGTGCTTCGGCACCGCTGACGTCGACGTAATAGAGGGGCCGCTTCTGACCGCTATGGATTGTTCGGATGCGCGCCACGATGCCGAGGCGCAGGAGTAGGGCTGCGACGTCGCAAGCTAACCGAGAGCTGCAGGTGGAGAAGTTGACGTGCTCGGGATATCCAAGGGTAGCGTTATGGCGCGTAATGGTGCCGTCAGTGGCCCAGAGGTGGCGCAGCAGCAAGGCGATCTGGCTGTCCGGAAGCGAGAACACGACCGGCGGCAGATGCTTCTCATGCGAGCGCTGCCCGAAGATCCCGAGGTCCTTCAGCCACTTGCCGACCCCTGCCGGTAACCAGCGATTGCCGTTGCCACTGATGACCAGCTGGTGCCAGGTACCCATGTACTCGTGGCGTGCGACGCGACATCCGAACATTTCGGCCGCGCCGCGCACTGCGGTGCTGTTCTCCTCGGAGGCGGTCGTATAGCGCAATGGCTGGTGCACGAGATAGCTGCCATCGCCCACCAGATGACCGAGCAGTACCAGCCAATGGTCTGGCCAGCTCTGCGTCTGAGCGGGCTCCGGCAGGCGGCGAGCGAGAGCAAGACGGTCGCCCAGCTTGAGCGCGCCAACGGTCGTCCATCCGGCGCCCGCAAGGAGCTTGTGCTCGGCGGTCGCTCGAATCGATCGTCCGCTCGCCAACCGCACCTTGAGGACGCGACGTCGACCAACCTTCCAGACTTTGTCGGAGCGGGCTCGAACCAGACGCTGGTACTCATCGACCGCCCACACATCGGGCTCCGTGCCGACGAGATCCGCGATCGCCATGCGGCGGCCGTCCGCCAGGCAGACGAGCGTATCCCCGGTGACGCACTCGCGCAGATCCGACATCACCGGTTTCTTGTGCTCGCGCTGCTCCACACCGCGGTTTAGCTGCGAGAGCGCAATCACCGGAACCGCCAACTCCTTGGCCAGTGCTTTCAGCCCGCGCGAGATCTCCGCGATCTCCGTCGCGCGGTTCTCCACCGTGCCGGGCACCTGCATGAGCTGCAGATAATCTACGACGATGAGATTCAACCCGTGCTCGCGTTTGACGCGCCGTGCGCGGGCACGCAGCTCGGTGGGATTGAGCGCCGGTGTCTCGTCGACGAAGATCTTCGCCTCCGACAGCTGGCTGGTCGCGCTCGTGATGCGTACCCAGTCGTCGTCCGAGATGCGCCCGCTCCGCAGACTCGAGAGCGGCACGCCACCGACGGATGCGAGCATGCGCGTGATCACCTGCTCGGACGGCATCTCCATGCTGAAGATCGCGACCGAGGCGCGGGTACCCGGATGCACGGCGGC
>JASHVF010000302.1 GCA_030039615.1 Gammaproteobacteria bacterium
TCGGCCATCTTCGGGCAGGGTCGCTGACCCTTCTGGTACGCGCCCATCTGCGCTTCGAGATAGGGGGCCGACATGCCGGCGATGGACGGCGCCTCATCGGTCTTGGTGATGCCATTGTCGCCGTGGCACTTGGCGCAGTCCGAGGCCTCCGGAGGGGCTGCACCGCTTGCCGTCAGGGACACGAGGACGAGAGCAAGACCCAGGCCGAACGCTATAGCACGCATGGCTCCCCCCTGGACAAGGCGCAACGATGCTCTAGCTTTACCCAAATAGAGTATTTCGGCTACTACGTATTTGCGACCGAGCCCCCCCACGGCAAAAATGGCGCCGGGGAGAAGTCACTCCAAAAACTCGTCGGGAGACAGCCCTAATGTCATCCGCGCAACGCCGACTGGCCGATCGGGGATTTCTTGTCAGCGCATTCGCAGGGCTGCTGGTCGCCGTGCTTTTAGGCGGTTGTAGCGGCAGTACGGGGCCTACCGGGGCCACAGGGGCCGCTGGAGCGACCGGACCGGCAGGGCCGCCGGGCCCCGGCGCAGGAATCGCGGCGCTCGATGTATCCACGGCCACGGCGATTACCGTCACCGTCCAGAGCGTGACGGTCTCGGGCCCGGTGGTGGTCGCGTTCTCACTCGCCGACCAGAACGGCACGCCCCTCAAAGGGCTGACCGCGGCGCAAACCGAGTTCACCATCGCCCAGCTGGTGGACGGCGCGGTGGCCGCGAGCGGCTATACCAGCAGCGGCGCCAAGCAGTGGGTCAGCTTCATCATCACCAAGGGCGTTCCGCCCAGCCCCTGCCCGGTCGCGCAGTGCGCCACGACCACGACGACTCTCGGAACCACGGAGAACAGTGGCACGCTGGTCGACAATGCCAACGGCACCTATACCTACACCTTCGCCACCAACCCGACCACGGTCGTGACGGGGGCAACCAACAGCGGCACGCCGGTCGCCTGGAACGCGAATTCCACCACCCGGGTTGGGTTCGACATCACGGGTCTCGCGCCGGCCAACAACGCGATCTACGACTTTGTGCCGGCGGGTGGGCAGGTCACGGACACGCGCGACATCATCGACACCGCGACCTGCAACAACTGCCATGCGGCGCTGACCTTCCATAGCAACCGCAACGACCTGCGCTATTGCGTGATGTGCCACAACCCGCAGAGCGCCGATCCGGCGAGCGGCAACAGCGTCGACCTCAAGGTCCTGGTCCATAAGATCCATTCCGGCGTCAACCTGCCGACCCTCAACCCCGTGACGAGCCCGCCGACTGCGCCGCCCGGCTCGACGCCCTTGCTCAACGTGGGCTACTGGCTCGCCCCGGCCGCGGCCTTCGGCAACGGCAGCGCGGTAAACAACTTCAACACGGTGCTCTATCCGCAGGACCCGCGCTACTGCCAGACCTGCCACGTACAGGGCACGGTGAGCACGCCGAAGGCGGACCTCGCGGACAGCTACAAGCTGTTTCCGTCGGTCGAGGCCTGCGGTGCCTGTCACGACAATCTCGACTTTGCCACCGGCGGCAGCGCCGCGGCGGGCACGCTCCATCCGGGCGGCGCCGCCAACAACTCCCAGTGCACGATCTGCCACGGCGCGACTGCGACGATCAACAACGGTGCCTGGCAGGTGCAAGCGGCGCACGTGCCGCAGGGGGACACCACGGCCGCCACGTTCCAGTGGGCGGTTAACAGCGTGACGTTCCTGACTCCGGTCGCGAACGGCCCCGTCTATCCGGTCGTGAACTTCGAGATCGACAATCCGAGCAATTCGACCAAGTGGAACTTCCTCGCCGACGCGCCCTTCGTCGGCAACGACCCGGGTCTGGCCACGGCGACGCCGGCCTGCACCGGTGCGGCGCGGCTGGCCGTCGACCTCGCCTGGGATACGAGCGATTACACGAACTGGGGGAGCGGCGCTCCGCAGGGGCTCGGCACCGCGGTTACTTTCACGGCCGGCCTCGCCGCGGGCGCTACCAGCGCAACGCTCTCGGTCGCGTGGCCCGCCTCCGCCACGGGACTCTATTCTTCCACGGGCTCCTATCTGGTCACCTTCAGCGATGGCGAGAGCCAGCTCGTCACTCTCACACAGGGTGCGACCACGGCGACGTGGACTACGGGATTGACGAACGCTGTTACGGCGAGCGCGATCGCCAATGTCCCGACGCCCTCGAGCTGGGGCCAGCCGATATCCATGAACCCGATCATCCCGGGTGCAGGCAGTGTGCCGGCCAGCTGCAGCGCCTCGACGCTGGCGTACGGCGGGACCACCGTGCCCGCCATGTTGACCGGCTACACAGCGCCCGCCGCGCCGCAGGTCGGCACGCTCTACGGCCCGGACGCGAGCGGTACGTTCACGATCGTGGGTCCCGCGCTGCCGGCGACGCCGGGGGGGACCTGCGCGGGCGGCGCTGCATGCGCGCCCATCCAGAACGTCGCCGCGGTGATCGAGGGCCATCCGGCGGCGGTGCTGATGAACTATGCGAGTCCGTCGGTGCCGGTGACCCTCGCCGGCCTGCCGATACCTCCGGCCGGCACGGCGATCTACGGGGGCACAGCCACGGGCGCCCAGCAGGTGCGCCTCCCGGTGAAGAGCCAGGTGGGCTATGGCAACACGGCGAATGCCTTCGGCGCGGCGGCCACCGTCACCCCGGTCGCACGCCGGACGATCGTCGAGACTTCGAAGTGCGACGTCTGCCACCACGCCCTGACCTTCCATTCGGATGGCATTCTCGGTACGCCGCACGGCAACAACCGCACCGACAACACGCAGGTGTGCGTGATCTGCCACAATCCGGCCTCCACGGACGTGAGCCAGCGGCAGAAGCTGTCGGCGACGACGCCGGGCATCGACGGGCTGTGGGAGCGGCCGATCGATTTCAAGCAGATGATCCACTCGATTCACGGCGCCGGCGATCTCTTCAACTATTTCGGCGTGCTGTACACCGTCTACAGCTTCGGTAGCAGCCCCACGACCTTCACGGACATCGTCCTGCCGGCCGGGCAGAACCTGGGCAACTGCTCGAACTGCCACGTCAACCAGACAGGGGGCTTCTTCACGACGCCCTGGGTTGCGCAGACCTTCTACCCGGGCGATCCGGCGATGCAGCCGACCACCCGGCTGACCGGTCTGTCGACGGAAATGCCGAACCCGACGACCGTCGGCAACCCGGTCGCGAGGTCGCCGGCGGCGGCGGCCTGCACCGGGTGCCACGTGGAGAGCGATGCGCTGTCGCACATGGAGCAGAACGGTGGCTCGGACACGATCACGACGAAGGACGCGGAGGGCCGCTGGGTGGGTACGGGGGCGCAGGCGGAGACCTGTGTGATCTGCCACGGGCCCGGCGGCGTCGTCGACATCGCGGTGATTCACAGCGTGTCGGCGCCGTCGCCGCCCTCGAACTGAGTCACGGAGTCAGAGAGAATTGAGCCCGGACGGTGGCGATCCCGCCGCTCCGGGCTCACTTTTGAGCCCGCGATAGAGCCAGCGATACTGAACGGGAGAGTCCGAGCGCCCATGACTCGCACGAGAGCTTGGCGAACCGCCGGCGCGGCGGCGTTGCTCCTCCTGATGGCTGCCGGGATCGCGCCGGCGAGGGCGGAGGAGGGGGCGACGCCGGCCTACAGCCCCCATGGCGCCGATACCTGCCTCGTGTGCCACAACGAGCCCGGGCTGATGGGACTGTTCCGCACGGCGCACGCGCGCCCGAACGACCCGCGCGGCCCCTTCGGCCACGGCGGGCTGCAGTGCGAGGCCTGCCACGGGCCGGGCGGCGCGCACGTGAAGGCGCGCGGCAAACAGCCCGCGGGAATCGTCGACTTCGGCGCGCACGCGCTCGCGGCGGTCGCTAAGCAGAACGGTATGTGCCTCGGCTGTCACCGGGACAACGCGGCGCACGACTGGGACGCGAGCGCGCACGCGGCCAACGGCGTCGCGTGCGCGAGCTGCCACACGCTGCATGCCGCGACCGACCCGGTGCGCAGCGCCGACACGCAGGTCGCGGTGTGCACCACCTGTCATCAGACCGAGCAGACGGACCTTCTCAAGCTGTCACACCATCCGCTGCGCGAGGGCAAGATGGAGTGCACCGCGTGCCATGCGCCGCACGGCTCGACCGCTCCGGCGCAGCTGCTGCACAACACGGTGAATGAGACGTGCACCGCCTGTCATGCGGAATTCCGCGGGCCGTTCCTCTGGGAGCATCAGCCGGTCACCGAGGACTGCGACAACTGCCATCAGCCGCACGGCTCGGCGCAGCCGACGCTCCTCAAGGTGCGCACGCCGTTTCTCTGCCAGCAGTGTCACGAAGGGGCAGGGCATCCGTCCATCGCCAACACGCCGCAGGGTCTTGCCGGTGTTCCTGGCGGTGTGCCGAGCGCGTTCCTGCTCAACGGCGGCTGCATCAACTGCCACTCGCAGGTGCACGGCTCGAACCATCCGTCCGGCCGCGCACTGATGCGTTAGGAGAATCGCGGCGATGAGGGCCCTATCGCGCTACTGCACATCGCTGGTACTCGCTGCGACGGCGGCTCTGGCGGGTGCCGCCGCCGTGGCCGACGCCCCGGGCGCCCCCGACACCAGCAGCTGGAAATGCTCGCAGTGCCCGTTCCTCGCCGGTTACGAGGCGCAGGTCGAGGGCGGCGCACTCTACGCCGACGGGGCGAATGCGAGCTACGGCCGCTACACCGGCATCAATCACAGCGCCGCCTACCTCGACGCCGGCGCCTCCGGCCAGTACCGCCGCTCCGATGGCCTCTATACGAACTACCTGCTCGAGCGGCTGGGCCTCGCCTCGCGGGACGGCTACGTCGAGGCGGGCGAGGAAGGCCGCTTCGAGGTGCGGCTCAGCTACGACGGCCAGCCCACCCGGCTCTACGACGTGACCGCGACGCCGTTCCGCAGTCTCGGCGACAGTGTGCTCGGGCTGCCGCCCGCCTGGGTCGCCGCCGGCAGCACCGCGGGCATGGCGCAGCTGCAGGCGAGCCTCGTGCCGATCAACCTGGGCTACGACCGGCGCACCGCGGCGCTCTCCGGGCTGGTGTTCGTGAGCTCGGTGTGGACGGTGAGCGGCGAGTTTCGGCGGCAGGAGAAGGTCGGCACCGACTTCACCGGCGCGAGCTTTCTCACCGAGGCGCTGCAGCTCCCCGAGCCGATCGACTACGTCACCAACTCCTTCGACGCGAGCGCCGCATGGGCCGGCCGCATCGCCAGCCTGCGCCTGAGCTACAGCGGCTCCTGGTTCGAGGACGACAGCGATTCGCTCACCTTCGCCAACCCTTACCTCGCGTTCACTCCCGGATCGACCACCGGGCGCCTGGCTCTGCCGCCATCCAACAATCTGCAGCAGCTGGCCGCGGCCGGTAACGTGCAGCTGCCGTGGCTCGCCACCGTGCTCACCTACAGCGCCTCCTTCGGGCGGCTGCAGCAGAACGCCGCCTTCCTGCCGGTCAGCACGCTGCCCGGTGCGGCGGTGCCGGCCCCCGGTTCTCTCGACGGCGACGTGCACGTGTCGCAATACGCCCTCGGGCTCGCGGCGCGGCCCCTGCGGAAGGTGAGCGTCCACGCTCATGCGAGCTACGACGGACGCGACGACGCCACGACGCCGCTCACACTCTCTTATATCGTCACGGACACCTTCCCGGGCGGCAGCTACGTGACTCCGCGCTACAGCGAGGACCGCGTGCGCCTCGACGGCGGAGCGGACTACTCGCCCTGGAGCTGGGTCAAGGTTGGAGTCGGGGGCGAGCTGCGCGAGGTGCACTACGGTCCGGGGCAGGTGATCACCTGGTCCCAGGACGCACAAAGCTTCGGCTACGCCACCGTGACACCGCTCGCCGCGCTCAGCCTGACGCTCAAGGGGGGCGACGCTGCGCGCAAGGCCTCCGCCTTCGATGCCGCGGCGTTACCGGTCGCGGAGAACCCGCTGATCAGCGCCTTTAACTATGCGCCGCGCGACCGGGTGTTCTACTCACTGAGCGGCACCTGGTCGATCACCCCGACGCTCAGCTGGGCGGTCGAGGGCTTCTTCGCCAACGACGACTATCCGCTGTCGCAACTCGGCCTGCAAAGCGTGCACGAGCGGCGCGGCGCGACGACCTTCAGCTGGAAGCCGCTCGCAAGCCTCAGCCTCTATGCAGACGCCGGCTACCAGCGCCTCTATGACCTGCAGAGCGGCTTCACCGGCGGCATCACCCCGCCGTGGCTGGTTTCCGACACCGAGCGCTTCTGGAATGCCGGAGCCGGAGCCGAGTGGCTCGTCAGCCAGCGCTGGAAGCTGAAGCTCGACTACCTGCACGCGCCCTCGTACAGTGACACCGACATCAGCGTCAACGGCCCGGCGCAGGCGTTTCCGGAGAACTGGACGCGGCTCGACCGCACCATGCTCGACGCCACCTACGTGCGCAGCTCCGCCCTGCAGCTGCACCTGCGCTACAGCTACGAGAAGTTCGACTCGGCCGACTGGGCGCTGAGCGGGGTCGATGCGGCGACCGTGCCGAACCTGCTCGCGCTCGGGTTTCAGCCGTATCGCCACAGCGTGAATTTCTTCGCATTGACGGCGAGTTATCAGTTCGGGCGCCCCGCGGCGAGCGCCTCGGGCTCGCAGCCATGAGCCGATAACCGCAACGCCGATTCCTCCGGCTTGGCTACGAGTATTATGATGGCCAAGTTCGTCATACGTGAAATAACCACCTGTAATGCGCCGGCAGCTGGGCGGCATGCGACGGAAACTGATCGCTCTGTACGGCGGCCTGCTGCTGTTCAATGCGCTGGCCGGCATCTGGGCGGTCGTCGCATTTCATGGATATCCGGTGCTGTTGGGCATCGCTTTGCTGGCCTACAGCCTCGGCCTGCGTCACGCGGTCGACGCCGATCACATTGCCGCGATCGACAACGTCACCCGCAAGCTGATGCAGGCGGGCCAACGTCCGGTGTCGGTCGGGCTGTTCTTCTCGCTCGGGCATTCGAGCGTGGTGGTGCTGGCCTCGATACTGCTGGCGGCGACCGCCACCGCGCTGCAGGGGCGCCTGCGTCAGTTCAGCGATGTGGGCGGCGTCGTCGGTACCACGGTGTCGGCACTGTTTCTGTTTGCCATCGCGGTGATGAATATCCTGATACTGCGCTCCGTGTACCGCGTGTTCCGGCGGGTTCGCAGCGGGGGCGCATACGTCGACGAGGACATGGACCTGCTGCTCGGCAACCGCGGGGTGTTGACACGACTCGCCCGCCCGCTCTTCAAGCTCATTACCCGCAGCTGGCACATGTATCCGCTCGGATTCCTGTTCGGCCTGGGTTTTGACACCGCGACCGAGATTGGCGTTCTGGGCATTTCGGCGACGCAGGCGGCCAAAGGCCTGCCGATCTGGTCGATCATCGTTTTCCCGGTGCTGTTCACCGCCGGCATGTCGTTGATCGATACGCTCGACAGCACCTTGATGCTGGGTGCCTATGGCTGGGCCTTCATCAAACCCATCCGCCGGCTCTATTACAACCTGATGATTACTCTCATGTCGGTGGTGATCGCGGTGCTGGTGGGCAGCATCGAAGCCCTCGGCCTGCTCGCCGGCAAGCTGAACCTGAGGGGTCCCCTGTGGGACGTGGTCATCAGCATGAACGAGCATTTTGGGACCGTGGGCTATCTGATCATTGGTGTTTTCGTCGTCAGCTGGCTGCTGGCCGTCGCCATCTACCGGATGAAACGCTTCGACGACGTCAAGGGCGATCGCTCTTTTGCAGGAAGCCCAAGCCGTGCAGGTACCGTGTCAGCGCGAGGCGCGCATCGAGGCTGATGTCCGAAGGCAGGCTTGCCGGCGTGAACGACTCGCCGCGACACATGGCCTCGAGGGCCGCGGCAACCGCAGCCTGCAGCCGCACACGCCTGCCGGCGAGCTCCAGTACCAGGCCGTCGCGCTCGTGCAGGAGTCGGTAATCGATGCCGTGCGCAACTCGCAGTGGCGTGTCGGCTCCAATGACCGAGGCGTCGGCGCTGAAGGCCAGCGGCGCACGCGCTTGCGCACCCCGGACCCTCGTCGCGAAGCGCTCGGTGATCGCCTGAGCGTCGAGCGCGACGCGCAGCCGATCCATCAGCCCGAGCAATCGCTGCGGCAGTTCGCCACGCGCCTCGGGCCGGTGCGCGAACCCGGGTGGCAGCGCACGACGGCAGTCCGAGTGCTCGAGGCTGTTCTGGATCAGCTCCGACAGCAGCTCGATCCCGG